>NZ_JAHXPU010000041.1:67486-227495 GCF_047308185.1 Pantoea sp. B65 | reverse complement strand
CCGTCATTCTTCGGGCCGCAGGTGCGTTGGCTGCGCCCGCTCACCCCGGTCACATAGTCATCTATGCTCCCGGGGATTCGCGGGCTTGTCGCCTTCCTGCAACCCGAATTATTTAGGGCATTTATGCCGTCATTCTTCGGGCCGCAGGTGCGTTGGCTGCGCCCGCTCACCCCGGTCACATAGTCATCTATGCTCCCGGGGATTCGCGGGCTTGCCGCCTTCCTGCAACCCGAATTATTTAGGGCATTTATGCCGTTATTCTTCGGGCCGCAGGCAGTTAAAAAACCGTCGATTTTTATCGGCGGTTTTTTTTATTGTGACGGCAGGTATCCAGTAAAAAACGTTATGGATGGTCCGCGCGTGACTTTTAATTAATACGATGTAAATCAGTGTGATAGAGAAAGTGTGAGTTGTGGCGCATTCGTGGCTTATCTGTTGTAGATAAAAAAATTAAATCGCAAACTGGCAAATTGTGCGGCGGTCGATTTTTGCGCGTTGACATTAGCATTGGTAATGGCAATATGCGCGCAAAATCTCTCTGTTTTCTGGCCCTTGCCTCCTATGTCCACCTGGTCTCGCCCTGTCATTTTGCTGCTCTGCGGCCTGTTGCTATTGACGGTGTCTATCGCCGTGCTTAATACCTTAGTTCCCCTCTGGTTAACGCACGATCGCTTGCCTACCTGGCAAGTGGGGCTGGTAAGCTCATCTTATTTCACCGGCAACCTGCTGGGCACCCTGACGGCTGGCTGGTTAATCAAACGTATTGGCTTTAATTACACTTATTATCTGGCAACGCTGATTTTTGCCCTGGCAACCCTCTGGTTAGGTTTCAGCAGCGGCTTTTTCGCCTGGAGCTTCGGACGTTTCGCCGCCGGCATGGGTTGCGCGCTAATCTGGGTGGTGGTGGAGAGCGCGCTGATGTGCAGCGGCACGGTGCGCAATCGCGGACAGCTGCTGGCGGCCTATATGATGGTCTACTACCTCGGCACGGTGGTCGGGCAGTTGCTGGTCAGTAAACTTTCAACCGAACTGATGAGTGTATTACCCTGGGTTACTGCGCTGGTGATGGCGGGTATTTTACCGCTGGTCTTTACCAAAGTTACCGCGCGTGGTGGTAGTGAAGAGGTTGCACCTGGCCGTATGTGGCCAATGCTACGCCGTCGTAATGCACGGCTGGGTATTCACGGCTGTATTATCTCCGGCGTGGTACTGGGGTCGCTATACGGTCTGATGCCGCTGTATCTCTCTCATCAGGGGATGAGCGATGCCACGGTCGGTTACTGGATGGCATTGCTGGTCAGCGCCGGTATTGTCGGACAGTGGCCTGTTGGCCGTCTCGCCGACCGCTTTGGCCGTCTGCTGGTGCTGCGCGTTCAGGTATTTGTGATGATTGTCGGGTCGATTGCCATGCTTGGCGATACGGCGATGGCTCCGGCGCTGTTTGTGCTGGGCTGTGCCGGTTTTACGCTCTATCCGGTAGCAATGTCCTGGGCCTGCGAAGCGGTGGCGCACCACGAACTGGTGGCGATGAATCAGGCGCTATTACTGAGTTATACCATTGGCAGTCTGGCCGGCCCGAGTATGACGTCGCTGCTGATGCAGCACTACTCCGATAATCTGCTGTTTGTGATGATTGCGGTGGTGGCGCTGGTGTATCTGGTGATGCTGCTGCGTAAAGCCGATCAGCGCGCCACGCCGATTGCCCACGCTTAAAACCAGCACGGGCGGCATAAATGCCGCCCGTGCTGGAGTTGTATGCTTTGTGTCGATCGCCTCAGTACATCACCTTGTGGCCATACCCTTCAAGAATATGTTTTACCCGATCCATGGTGTCGGCCTTCGGCGGTTTCACGCCATCCAGTTTGTACTCTTCACCCATGGCGATCCATTTATGTTTGCCCAGCTCATGATAGGGCAGCAGCTCGATCTTCTCGACGTTACCCATATCGCGGGTAAACTCGCCAAGCTTATGTGCTGAGTCATCATCATCCGAATAACCGGGCACCACTACATAGCGGATCCAGGTGCGGATGCCACGCTTCGCCAGGTAACGGGCAAAGTCCAGCGTACGATGGTTAGAGACGCCAACCAGATTCTGATGAATATCATCATTCATTTGTTTCAGATCCAGCATCACTAAGTCGGTGACATCCAGCAACTCGTCGATCACCGGGTCGTAGCGGCGTACAAAACCGTTGGTATCCAGACAGGTATGGATGCCTTCGGCATGGCAGGCGCGGAACCAGTCACGCACAAATTCCGCCTGCAAAATGGCTTCGCCACCCGAAGCGGTCACACCACCACCGGAGGCATTCATAAAGTGACGGTAGGAGACCACATCGGCCATCAGTTCTTCCACGGTAATCTCTTTACCGCCGTGGGTGTCCCAGGTGTCGCGATTGTGGCAGTAGAGGCAGCGCATCAGGCAGCCCTGGAAAAAGGTGATAAAACGGATGCCGGGACCGTCGACGGTTCCGCAGGATTCGAAAGAGTGAATACGTCCGATAGTTGACATTGCGATGAGTTCTCCATGGTAAACCTGCTGGTTACAGGTTACGCAGTCTTTAATTGCTGCGTTATGTCAGTCTGTTTTGCCAGATGGCTGTATCCTTAATCGCTGCAACCGCAACGGGGTGAGCGGCATTCAATGACCCGGTGATACAGGCCTCTGCAAAGCAGGCTGGTGGTAAAAAGGCTCCTGCAACGGAGCCTTTATTTAGTGCAAGCTGTGGTGACTTACAGCGATTTAGTAAAGGTACGAGTGATTACGTCGTTCTGCTGTTCTTTAGTCAGCGAGTTAAAACGTACTGCGTAGCCTGAAACACGAATGGTCAGCTGCGGATATTTTTCCGGGTGTTCCATCGCATCCAGCAACATTTCACGGTTCATCACGTTAACGTTAAGGTGCTGACCGCCTTCAATGCTGGCTTCATGATGGAAATAACCATCCATCAGACCGGCAAGGTTGGTTTTACGCACATCGTCATCTTTACCTAATGCGTTTGGTACGATAGAGAAGGTGTAAGAGATACCATCTTTCGCGTAAGCAAACGGCAGTTTCGCAACAGAAGTCAGTGAGGCAACAGCACCTTTCTGGTCACGACCGTGCATTGGGTTAGCACCTGGTCCGAATGGCGCGCCGGCACGACGACCATCAGGGGTGTTACCGGTTTTCTTACCATACACCACGTTAGAGGTAATGGTCAGTACTGACTGAGTTGGTACCGCGTTGCGGTAGGTCTGCAGCTTCTGAATTTTCTTCATAAAGCGTTCAACCAGGTCACAGGCCAGGTCATCAACACGTGAGTCGTTGTTACCGAACTGCGGATATTCACCTTCGATTTCGAAATCAACCGCCAGGCCATCAGCATCACGTACTGGTTTCACTTTGGCATATTTAATCGCTGACAGCGAGTCAGCCGCCACGGAGAGACCCGCGATACCACAAGCCATAGTACGGTAAACATCACGGTCATGCAGCGCCATCAGTGAAGCTTCGTAGCTGTATTTATCGTGCATGTAGTGGATAACATTCAGCGCGGTAACATACTGCTTAGCCAGCCAGTCCATAAAGTGGTCCATACGGGCCATTACGGTGTCGAAATCCAGCACTGCATCCATGATCGGTGCTTCTTTCGGACCGACCTGAATTTTCATTTTTTCATCCATGCCGCCGTTAATCGCATACAGCATGGTTTTCGCCAGGTTAGCACGGGCGCCGAAGAACTGCATTTGTTTACCGATGACCATTGGGCTGACGCAACAGGCAATGGCGTAGTCATCGTTATTAAAGTCCGGACGCATCAGATCATCATTTTCATACTGCACTGATGAAGTGTCGATGGAGACTTTGGCCGCATATTTTTTGAAGTTCAGTGGCAGTTTGTCTGACCACAGAATGGTAATATTTGGCTCAGGTGATGGACCCATGGTGTACAGGGTATTCAGGAAGCGGAAGCTGCTTTTTGATACCAGAGTACGGCCGTCAACACCCATACCACCGAGGGATTCGGTTGCCCAGATTGGGTCGCCAGAGAACAGTTCATCATACTCAGGCGTACGCAGGAAGCGCACCATACGCAGTTTCATTACCAGGTGGTCAATCAGTTCCTGGGCCTGCTGTTCGTTGATTTTGCCTGCTTTCAGGTCACGTTCAATAAAGATATCAAGGAAGGTGGATACGCGACCGAAGGACATCGCCGCACCGTTCTGTGATTTCACTGCAGCCAGGTAGCCGAAGTAAGTCCACTGTACTGCTTCCTGAGCCGTAGTCGCCGGGCCAGAGATATCACAACCATATTTGGCCGCCATCTCTTTAATCTGCGACAGCGCATGATGCTGATCGGCAATCTCTTCACGCAGACGGATAGTGGCTTCAAGGTTAACGCCATTTTCCATATCGCTCTGCAGTGAGGTGAACTGCGCAAACTTGTCTTTCATCAGGAAGTCGATGCCGTACAGGGCAACACGACGATAGTCACCGATAATACGTCCGCGACCATAAGCATCTGGCAGACCGGTCAGAACACCGGATTTACGGCAGCGCAGGATATCCGGGGTATAAACATCAAACACACCCTGGTTATGAGTTTTGCGGTATTCGGTGAAGACTTTTTTCAGTGATGGATCCAGCTCACGGCCATAAACTTTACATGAGCCTTCCACCATTTTGATGCCGCCAAACGGAATCAGACCACGTTTCAGTGGGGCTTCAGTCTGCAGACCAACGATTTTTTCCAGGTTTTTATTAATAAAACCGGCATCGTGAGAAGTGATAGTTGAAGCAAGGTCAGTATCAAAATCAACCGGCGCATGAGTGCGGTTCTCAATCTTGATGCCTTCCAGAACATTGTCCCACAGAGCGGTTGTCGCGTCGGTAGCGCCGGCCAGGAAAGACTCATCGCCTTCATACGGCGTATAGTTTTTCTGGATGAAGTCGCGGACGTTAACGCTGTTCTGCCATTCGCCAGCAGCGAATGTTTCCCAGGCTGCGGACAGTTTGTTATTAAGCTCGGCCATTTGATACCTACCTTATTTGTGGAGTTCGTTCTACGGTCCGGTCGGGTCAATACGCGGCCGGTGCCAAATTCTTTTTCAACGTCGGCGCTTAGTGGTGAGGTTTATCGCCGCCGCGCAGATAAATTACCCAGTAGGTTAAGCCTACCAGTAAACCGCCACCAATGATGTTACCGATGGTCACCGGAATCAGATTATCAACAATAAAGTTGCTAACGGTCAGGCTGGAAAAATGGTCGGCGCTGGTGCCGGCGGCCTGCCAGAATTCTGGTGAAGCAAAGTCACGAATCACAATGGCCATTGGAATCAAAAACATATTGGCGATGCTGTGTTCAAAGCCGCTGGCAACGAACATCGCTACCGGCAGGATCATCGCGAGCATTTTGTCCGTCAGGGTGCGGCCGGAATAACTCATCCATACCGCCATACACACCATCAGGTTTGCCAGGGTACCAAGGCAGACGGCCTCGATAAAACTATGATGCATTTTATGGTCGGCGGTTTGCAGCACGTTTAAACCCCATGCGCCATTTGCCACCATATGCTCGCCGGAGAACCAGATCAGCGCGACAAAGAACAATGCGCCAATCAGGTTAGCAACGTAGACGTTAATCCAGTTACGCGCCAACTGCATCCAGGTAATACGTCCACTGGCCTTGGCTACTACGATTAACACGGTAGAGGTGAACAGGTCAGCGCCACACACCACCACCAACATTAAACCGAGTGAGAAACAGATACCGCCGACCAGTTTGGCCAGACCATAGGGTACCGTACCGCTGCCGGTGGTGGCTGTGATATAGAAGACAAAGGCGATGGAAATAAAGACACCCGCAGTAATCGCCAGGAAAAAAGTGGTTAGGGGATGTTTTGTTGCTTTATAAACGCCAGCCTCTTCAGCGACTTTTGCCATCGCGGCCGGTAATAATAGGTCGAACGGATTGTCAGCTTTCACACTAACCTACTCCTGAAATTTGTCAGCAACGTGATACTAACAAAGGAGTATAGAGTACAAATTGATATGGATCATATTAGCGCGGAGCGGGGGGCAAAATAACGCGAAAAAAATAAGGCAAATTCATTTATGTTATTGATTTTGAATGGAAAAAAATATTTTAAAATGTACAAAAAAAGTTGAAAAACACACGTTTTGCTAAAAATGTCGGTACATTTTGTCGTCAGGAATTTATAGAAAATGTAATGTTTCCGACATATTCAGTTCAGGTGATTACTTTTTTTTAACCTTAATTTTTCAATTGCTGTTTAAAACCATTAAATTCAGCGTTTACCCGAATAAAATGGGCTATTTCAGACCCGTTTAAAGATGCTGAAACAGCCCGTCATGATTATTTCCAGTACTGACGTTTAGCGCGCTGCAGCTTCTCGTAAGCCGCCAGCAGTGACTGATGAGCCGGGAAAGCCTTCAGGTCGCCGTCTGCCGCTTGCAGGCCGTAAAACGGCGCTTCACCGCTTATCGCCGCAGAGGCGGCTTCAACCGCCTCGCTGCCGTACATGCGCACAAAGCCCGTGTGGTACTGCAGCGGATCGCGACCATCTTCCTGCGCCAGCAGTAGCAGGGTCTGCAGGCAACGATAATAATTGGCGCGTTGCGGGCTGACCACCGAACTGTTGAACTCCATAGTCCATTCGGTCCAGATCAGCGCCTGATCCAGATCGCCACCGGCCAGCGCCAGCATCGCTTTCAGTTCACCGATGCGCAGGGTATACCAGCCGTTATCTTTGCCGGTAGCAATGCCCAGCAGTTCACGTACGCGGGTGAAGTCATCATGACCGTCTTCATCCAGCTGTTCGATCATCGCGAGATAATCCTGTGGTTCCCACTCGCTGTCCGGTAATGACAGCACGGTTTCGCGCAGATAAGCACCCATACTGTTATTGGCCAGCAGCAGATCTTCCGCCGGATAGATATCGGACATGCCGGGCACCAGAATACGGCAGGCATAAACGTCCAGATGCTGATAGTCGGCGATATAGACTTCTTTATCTTCGGCCTGGAAGATCGCCATCAGGGTGGCGAACTCCTCTTCGGTCGAACCGTCAAAGCGCCAGTCAACAAACGGATAGTCAGCGTCATCTTTAAACATATCCCAGGAGATCAGCCCGCTGGAATCGATAAAATGGGTTTCGAGGTTGGCATGCTCGGCGACTTCTTCATCGTCAAAAGTTGGCGGGGTAAAGACGTCGAGATCCTTCAGACTGCGCCCCTGCAGCAGTTCCGTTACGGTACGCTCAAGCGCCACGCCGAAATCAGGGTGCGCGCCGAAAGACGCGAAACAGGTGCCGTTTGCCGGGTTGAACAGCACCACGCAGATCACCGGGTATTTACCCCCCAGCGAGGCGTCGTACGAGAAAATAGGGAAACCTTCCGCTTCCAGACGCGCAATTGCTTCGACCACGCCAGGATAGCGGTTCAGCACCTCGGCAGGAATCTCCGGCAGGCTGATCGATTCGGCAATAATCCGGTTTTTAATATAACGCTCGAAAACTTCGGATAAGCCCTGTACCCGGGCTTCATTGGCGGTGTTGCCGGCAGACATGCCGTTAGAAACATACAGGTTACCGATAATATTCATCGGAATATAAACCGTCTGCAGGTCTGACTGACGGGTAAACGGCAGGGCGCAGATGCCACGGTCGGCATTGCCGGACTGCAGATCGATCAGCTCGCCGGCGCTTAGCTCGTTTTCCGGATCGTAAAACGCGCGCAGACGCGCATCAAGGATACCTTCCGGCAGGCTTTCATCTTCCGGCAGCGGGAACCATTTCTCGTTCGGGTAGTGCACAAAATCGCCATTGGCGATGGTGTTGCCTAACCAGAAATCGGCAAAGAAATAGTTAGTGGAAAGACGCTCAAAGTACTCACCCAGCGCGGAAGCCAGCGCCGCCTTTTTACTGGCGCCTTTACCGTTGGTAAAACAGAGTGGGCAATCGCGGTCACGAATGTGCACTGACCAGACATGCGGAACAGGATTCAGCCAGGAAGCTTCTTCAATATTGAAGCCAAGATCCTGTAGTTTTTGCTGAAAGCGTGCGATGGAATCTTCCAGCGCGGCGTCTTTGCCAGGGATATAAGTTTGAGTCATGTTGCCCACTAGTTAATGATTGTGCGTAAAGCGCGCAATGATACGGGTTTTGCGGGCTAATCGCTATGCGGCGGCGATAATTATCAACCGGCGCGATAAATAGCCGCCAGGCGAGACGGCATTAATGAATGGTGTCCGCTTTACAAAATATCGTGGTTATTTGCGATTGCCTTACATGCTGTGGCGGCCACGCGGCTAAAAATGTGATCCGGGCCGGATAAATGATTGCAGCAACAAGGACGCAGTGATAAAACCGATAGCAGATGCATAACCGATAGATCTGACAGTGGTGAGGGGAAATGACTCAGGTTTTCAATTTTAGCTCCGGTCCGGCCATGTTGCCGGTAGAAGTACTCCGTCGTGCAGAGCAGGAACTGTGTAACTGGCAGGGCTTAGGCACCTCCGTTATGGAGATTAGTCATCGCAGCAAAGAGTTTATTAAGGTCGCACAGGATGCGGAACAAGATCTGCGTGATCTGCTGAAAGTCCCCTCCAACTATAAAGTTTTATTCTGTCACGGCGGCGCACGCGCACAATTTGCGGCAGTGCCATTAAATCTGCTGGGACAGGCTAAAACCGCTGATTATGTTGATGGCGGTTACTGGGCGCACAGCGCGATTAATGAGGCGCAGAAATATTGCACGCCTAATGTGATTGATGCCAAAACCACCATTGATGGTTTAAGTGCGATCACCCCGATGAGTCGCTGGGCACTCAGCGATGATGCGGCTTATGTTCACTTCTGCCCGAATGAAACCATTGATGGTCTTGCCATTAATGAAGAACCTGACTTTGGCGACAAAGTGGTGGTAGCCGATTTATCCTCCACCATCCTTTCCCGCCCGATTGATGTCAGTCGCTACGGCGTGATTTATGCCGGTGCGCAGAAAAACGTTGGTCCGGCCGGTCTGACGCTGGTGATTGTGCGTGAGGACCTGCTGGGTCATGCGCGTCAGGAACTGCCGTCGATTCTCGATTACAAAGTGCTGGCGGATAATGACTCGATGTTCAATACGCCGCCAACTTTTGCCTGGTATCTCTCCGGCCTGGTGTTTAAGTGGCTGAAAGAGCAGGGTGGCGTGAGTGAGATCGATAAGCTGAACCAGGCGAAAGCCGATCTGCTGTACAGCGTCATCGATAACAGCAATTTCTACCGCAACGGGGTGGCTATCGCTAACCGTTCACGGATGAACGTGCCATTCCAGTTAGCGGATTCTGCTCTGGATAAAGTGTTCCTTGATGAGTCAGTCGCTGCCGGTTTACATGCGCTGAAAGGCCATCGTGTGGTTGGCGGCATGCGCGCTTCCATCTACAATGCGATGCCGCTTGAAGGGGTGAAAGCCCTGACCGACTTTATGGTCGACTTTGAGCGCCGCCACGGTTAATTACCCGTCATACTTCGCGCCGCAGGTGTGTTGACTGCGCCCGCACCCCCCGGCCACATTGTTATCTATGCTGCCGGGGATTCACGGGCTGCCGCCTGTCTGCCACCCGAATGACGTCGGGTGCATAGGTAGCTAATACTGAAACCTTGCCTTCGCGCGAGGTTTCATTGCAATTGTTTTCTGGAGAATAGGTTTCGCATGCAGGAATCCCTGACGTTACAACCCATCGCACGCGTCGACGGCACGGTAAATTTACCGGGCTCGAAAAGCGTATCTAACCGTGCTCTGTTGCTGGCGGCGCTGGCAAAGGGCACCACGCATTTAACTAATCTGCTGGATAGCGATGACGTTAAACATATGCTTAATGCTCTGAGTGCGCTGGGTGTGAACTATACGCTTTCTGCCGATCGTACCCGGTGTGATGTTGTCGGTTGCGCCGGACCTCTGCATGCGGATCGGGCCCTGGAGCTGTTTCTGGGCAATGCCGGTACCGCGATGCGTCCGCTGGCGGCGGCGCTTTGTCTTGGCCACAACGATATCGTGCTGACCGGTGAGCCGCGCATGAAAGAGCGCCCGATCGGTCATCTGATTGACGCCCTGCGTCTGGGCGGCGCGCAGATTGACTATCTGGAGCAGCAGGATTATCCGCCAGTGCATATCAAAGGGGGATTTGTCGGCGGTGAAGTGGCGGTGGATGGCAGTGTATCCAGCCAGTTTCTTACCGCGCTGTTGATGACGGCGCCGCTGGCAACTCAGGACACGCGGATTGTCATTAAAGGTGAACTGGTATCGAAGCCTTATATCGATATCACTCTGAATCTGATGAAAACCTTTGGCGTGGTGGTGGTTAACAATAGCTATGCCAGCTTTGATATTCGCGGCAATCAGCAGTACCAGTCGCCAGGACATTATCTGGTCGAGGGCGATGCCTCTTCCGCCTCCTATTTCCTTGCCGCCGCCGCGATCAAAGGCGGTACCGTGCGTGTTACCGGCATCGGCCGTAACAGCATGCAGGGTGATATTCGCTTTGCCGATGTGCTGGAGAAAATGGGGGCGACTATTGAGTGGGGCGATGACTATATTGCCTGCAGCCGCGGTGAGCTGAACGCCATTGATCTTGATATGAACCATATTCCTGATGCCGCGATGACCATTGCCACCGCCGCACTGTTCGCCAACGGCACGACGGTGATGCGTAATATCTATAACTGGCGCGTGAAAGAGACCGATCGTCTGACGGCGATGGCCACTGAGTTGCGTAAAGTGGGGGCTGAAGTGGAAGAGGGGCATGACTATATCCGCATCACGCCGCCGGCAACCCTTAACTATGCCGAGATTGGTACCTATAACGATCACCGTATGGCGATGTGTTTCTCGCTGGTGGCGCTCTCCCCGACGGCGGTCACCATTCTCGATCCAAAATGTACCGCTAAAACCTTCCCGGACTACTTCACGCAACTGGCGCGGATCAGCCAGCTGGCCTAAACTCAACTCATTGCGCTGAATGCCGCCAGCAGGCGGCATTCAGCGCCTTGCCGGCCAGGCCGCGGCAAACACTTTGCCGCGGGCGTCCAGTTTCTCTTCATTTTGCCGATGCCGTCGCACCGACAGTTCTGAATCTGCTGTTTATTTTGCCCGGGGCTATGCTTTAGGGTAACGATCGCGGCTATTGCAGCGTATAATGCGCGGCGATATTTGTCTGACGTGCAGGCAGCCACGGGAATTTCCAGCAACAGGAGAGAATAGATGACGGCAACAGCCCCGGTTATCACCATTGATGGGCCAAGTGGTGCGGGTAAAGGCACGCTTTGTAAAGCGATGGCTGAAGCACTGCAGTGGCACCTGTTGGATTCTGGCGCAATTTATCGCGTATTAGCGCTTGCGGCACTACATCATCAGGTTGATATCGAATCTGAAGAGGCGCTGGTCCCGCTTGCCGCCCATCTGGATGTGCGCTTTGTCTCGACCAACGGTGAAATGGAAGTGATTCTGGAAGGTGAAGATGTCACCGCCGAGATCCGTAGCCAGGATGTCAGCAATACCGCATCCCGGGTGGCCGCTTTTCCGCGGGTGCGTGAGGCGCTGCTGCGCCGCCAGCGCGCATTTCGTGACGCGCCCGGTTTAATTGCCGATGGCCGCGATATGGGCACGGTGGTTTTTGTTGATGCGCCGGTAAAAATCTTTCTCGATGCCAGCTCAGAAGAGCGTGCGCACCGCCGTATGCTACAGTTGCAGGAGAAGGGCTTTAGTGTTAACTTTGAACGCCTTTTATCCGAGATAAAAGAGCGTGATGACCGCGATCGTAATCGGGCAATCGCGCCTTTAGTGCCGGCTAAAGATGCTCTGGTACTGGATTCTACCAGTATGACCATTGAGCAAGTGATTGAAAAAGCATTACAATATGCCCGCGAAAAGCTCGCGTTACCGAACAGCTGATCGGATAATAACGCGGTAAGTCACGCAGCAATGAATACCTTAACCCTGTGATATGGATGTCATGGGGCATGTGAAACAACCCCATCCGGCAGGAAGTCAGATGGACGTTAAATTGAAGAATCCTGAAGATTATCAATATGACTGAATCTTTTGCTCAACTCTTTGAAGAGTCCCTGAAAGAAATCGAAACCCGTCCGGGTTCCATTGTTCGTGGTGTCGTTGTCTCTATCGACAAAGATATCGTCCTGGTTGATGCGGGCCTGAAATCTGAATCTGCAATTCCTGCAGAGCAGTTCAAAAACGCAGCCGGCGAACTGGAAATCCAGGTTGGTGACGAAGTTGACGTTGCTCTGGATGCAGTAGAAGACGGCTTCGGTGAAACCCTGCTGTCCCGTGAAAAAGCGAAACGTCATGAAGCTTGGATCACGCTGGAAAAAGCTTACGAGAACGCTGAAACTGTTACCGGTGTTATTAACGGCAAAGTCAAGGGCGGCTTCACTGTTGAGCTAAACGGTATTCGTGCGTTCCTGCCAGGTTCTCTGGTAGATGTGCGTCCGGTGCGCGATACGCTGCACCTGGAAGGCAAAGAGCTTGAATTCAAAGTAATCAAGCTGGATCAGAAACGTAACAACGTGGTGGTTTCACGTCGTGCGGTTATCGAATCCGAAAACAGCGCAGAGCGCGATCAGCTGCTGGAAAACCTGCAGGAAGGCATGGAAGTTAAAGGTATCGTTAAGAACCTCACTGACTACGGTGCATTCGTTGATCTGGGCGGCGTTGACGGCCTGCTGCACATCACTGACATGGCATGGAAACGCGTTAAGCATCCAAGCGAAATCGTCAATGTTGGCGATGAAATCAATGTCAAAGTACTGAAATTCGACCGCGAGCGTACCCGTGTTTCTCTGGGTCTGAAACAGCTGGGCGAAGATCCATGGGTTGCTATCGCTAAACGTTATCCGGAAGGCACCCGACTGACTGGCCGCGTGACCAACCTGACTGACTACGGCTGCTTCGTTGAAATCGAAGAGGGCGTTGAAGGTCTGGTTCACGTTTCAGAAATGGATTGGACCAACAAAAACATCCACCCATCCAAAGTTGTTAACGTTGGTGATGTTGTGGAAGTTATGGTTCTGGATATCGACGAAGAACGTCGTCGTATCTCCCTGGGTCTGAAACAGTGTAAATCTAACCCATGGCAGCAGTTCGCAGAAACCCACAACAAGGGCGACCGCGTTGAAGGTAAAATCAAGTCAATCACTGACTTCGGTATCTTCATCGGCCTGGACGGCGGTATCGACGGCCTGGTTCACCTGTCTGACATCTCCTGGAACGCTACCGGAGAAGAAGCCGTTCGTGAATACAAGAAAGGCGACGAAATCGCTGCTGTGGTTCTGCAGGTTGACGCAGAGCGCGAGCGCATCTCCCTGGGCGTTAAACAGCTGGCAGAAGATCCGTTCAACAACTACATCTCTCTGAATAAGAAAGGTGCTATTGTTAATGGTAAAGTGACTGCAGTTGACGCTAAAGGCGCTACTGTTGAATTAGCAGACGGCGTTGAAGGCTACCTGCGTGCTTCTGAAGCTTCACGTGACCGCGTTGAAGACGCAACTCTGGTTCTGAGTGTTGGCGACGATGTTGAAGCCAAATTCACCGGTGTTGACCGTAAAAACCGCGTTGTTAGCCTGTCTGTTCGTGCGAAAGACGAAGCTGACGAGAAAGAAGCCATCACTACTGTTAACACCAAACAGGAAGAAGGCAACTTCTCTAACGCGATGGCTGAAGCGTTCAAAGCTGCTAAAGGCGAGTAATCGACCTGTGAATACGGGTAGCGCAAGTTACCCGTATTTTGTAGTAAGCTGTCAAAACCTTTCCCATTAGGGGTTAACCGGAGGATTTATGACCAAGTCAGAACTAATTGAAAGACTTGCAGGCCAACAGTCTCATATTCCGGCGAAAGTCGTTGAGGATGCGGTTAAAGAGATGCTGGAGCATATGGCCACTACGCTGGCTGAAGGCGAACGCATCGAAATCCGGGGATTCGGCAGCTTTTCTTTGCATTATCGTGCACCTCGTACTGGCCGGAACCCGAAAACGGGTGACAAAGTGGATCTGGAAGGTAAATACGTTCCCCACTTCAAACCAGGTAAAGAGTTGCGCGATCGCGCAAATATCTACGGTTAAGCAGCCGCGAAGCGGAAACCATAAAACGACACTCAAGGGTGTCGTTTTTTTTGCCGGCGCTAGCCGGAAATTCAGGCTACCGCATTGCGCGTCCGCGCACACTCTTCTGCCCTGCACTGTACTCCTGACATATCGCTCTGAAGCCGCTTCCCATTTCGTCAGACTGCTGGCTGCAACCACGCCCGATTCAGGTCACACTTTTTGCTCAGGCAAACAAGGAGTGGCAATGACGATCTCTGTTACACAGCTCTCATGGATGATGATCTGCGCGGCATTGCCACTCTGTGTTCTGCCCGCATTACCCGATAACCAACAGCTCAGCGGCATGGCTATTGTCGCACTGATATTGCTATTCGCCCGCTGGCGCGCTGGCAAAAAGGTGGCGCTGATACTGCTGCTGTTTATCTGGTGCTGTGGTGCCGGGCGTCAGATATTGCAACAGATTACCCGGCTTAGCGCTGCGCCGGTGGTGGCTGAGGTACAAATTGAAAATATCGCCCGCGATGGGCAACGTGTCAAAGTGCGGCTGCTGGCGATCGATCAACGCCGGTTGTTTCCGCCGCTGTATGCCACGCTGAGCGGTGCAGAGCCGCTTAGCCTGGCCTGTGCCGGGCAACGCTGGCAGATGACGCTGCGTTTAAGGCCGGTTCATGCCCGTCTTAATCAGGGGGCTTTCGATCTGCAACGCCAGGCGCTGGCCAGCCATACCCCGCGGCATGGCCGTATTTTAGCCGCCCGCCAGCTGCAGAGTGACTGTAGCTGGCGGCATGACATTATGGCTGCCACCCAGCCCGCTTATCAGCAATTGCCGTGGCAGGCGGTGATCGATGCGCTGGCGTTTGGCGAACGCGGCGCGATGCCTGCGGAGATAACCCGTCTGCTGCGTGAAACCGGTACGGCGCATCTGATGGCTATCTCCGGGATGCATATCGGGCTGGCTGCGATGTCTGGCTGGTTGCTGGCGCGTGGCGTACAGCGGTTTTTTCCTGCTCACCGGATTGGCTACCGTTTGCCGCTGTTGATCAGTCTGCTGGTGGCCCTGTTATACAGCTGGCTGTCAGGGGCCAACCCACCCGCGATACGCGCGATGCTGGCGTTAACCCTGTGGTATGGCTTACGGCTGTCCGGCATGCGCTGTAGTGCCTGGCAGGTATGGAGTCTGTGCGTTGGCATCATTCTGTTTATTGACCCGCTAACCATCCTTTCCGATAGCTTCTGGCTATCCGCACTGGCGGTGGCGGCACTGATCCTCTGGTATCAGTGGTTTCCGCTGCCCGCAGGTTTCAGGGGGAAACGACGCTGGTGGCTGTTGCAGCTGCTGCATCTGCAGATCGGCATGATGCTGTTGTTAATGCCGGTGCAGGGCTTTATTTTTCATGGCATCAGCCTGAGCGCGCTACTGGCGAATCTGCTGGCGGTGCCGGTGGTCTCGCTGATTAGCGTGCCGCTGATCCTGCTGGGGCTGCTAATCCCGTTTAACATCCTCAGTCAGCCCCTGTGGTGGCTGGTTGACCGCTCCCTGGCGCTGGTAATCAATAGCCTGCAGTGGTTACCACCCGGCTGGCTGGCGATCGATGAGTCGACGGCGCTGAGCTGCCTGCTGTGCTGGCTGTTACTGGTGGTATGGCGCTTTAACTGGTGGCGCTCTTCGCCGATTACGATTATCAGCCTGGTGGTTACGCTGATCTGCTGGCGACAGGCATCCCCGCGACCTGACTGGCGTATTGATATGCTGGATGTCGGTCACGGCCTGGCGATAGTGATTTCACGCGAAGGCAAAGCGGTGATTTACGATACCGGCAACCGCTGGCCGGGTGGCGATGATGGAGAAAGGATTATCACCCCCTGGCTGCGCTGGCAGGGGCTTGAGCCGCAGCAGGTGATTATCAGCCATGCCCACCTCGACCATATCGGCGGGCTGGCAAGTTTACAGCTGGCATGGCCGCAACTGACGGTTAGAAGCGCTTTAGCCAAAGCCAGTCATTTGCCCTGTTACCAGGGGGAACACTGGCAATGGCAGCGGTTAAAATTTTCGGTGTTATGGCCGAAACAAGGCAATCAGCGCGGGGGAAATAACGACTCCTGTGTGGTGCTGATTGATGATGGCCGGCGTCGGGTGCTGCTGACCGGCGACCTCGAAGCCCCGGCGGAGAGAGCGATGGTGGCGCAATATCAGGCAACATTAGCTGCCGATATTATCCAGGTACCACACCACGGCAGCAGCACTTCATCGACGGCATTGCTATTACGTAACGTGCAGGGAATCGCGGCGCTGGCCTCGGTCGCGCGCTTTAATGGCTGGCGCTTACCGGCAACACAAATTATCCAGCGCTATCAGGATAATGGCTATCAATGGCACGATACGGCGCTCTCCGGGCAGCTGAGTGTGCAATTTTTCAACGAAAATTGGCAGGTCAACGGGTTAAGAGAGCAAATATTGCCCCGTTGGTACCATCAGTGGTTTGGCGTACCCAGGGAATCCAGGTAGAATGAGCGGCTACTTCATTTCAAGCTGGTTATATAATGCATCTGGATAAAGATCTCTCGACATGGCAGACATTCCGTCGCCTCTGGCCGATGATCGCGCCGAACAAGGCAGGCTTAGTGGTGGCTGCGATTGCACTGATCATTAACGCAGCCGGCGATACCTTAATGTTGTCACTGCTGAAGCCTTTACTTGATGATGGTTTTGGTAAAGCGGACAGTGCGGTGCTGCTGTGGATGCCACTGGCGGTGATTGGCCTGATGCTGATGCGCGGTATTTCTGGTTTTATTTCCAGTTATTGCATCTCCTGGGTCTCTGGCAATGTGGTGATGAATATGCGCCGCCGTCTGTTCAGCCATATGATGGGCATGCCGGTATCCTTTTTCGACCAGCAGTCGACCGGTACCTTGCTGTCGCGCATTACCTATGACTCTGAACAGGTCGCCTCCTCTTCATCGAGCGCGCTGGTCACCGTGGTGCGTGAAGGCGCCTCGATTATCGGTCTGTTTATCATGATGTTCTACTACAGCTGGCAGCTGTCGTTAATTCTGATTGTGCTGGCGCCGATTGTCTCGTTTGCCATTCGTCAGGTTTCTAAGCGTTTTCGTAATATCAGCAAAAATATGCAAAACACCATGGGTGAGGTGACCACCAGTGCCGAGCAGATGCTGAAGGGCCATAAAGAAGTGCTGATTTTTGGTGGTCAGGAGATTGAAAGTAATCGCTTTGCTTCCGTGAGCAATAAAATGCGTCAGCAGGGGATGAAACTGGTTTCTGCTTCGTCGATTTCCGATCCGATTATTCAGTTGATCGCCTCAATGGCGCTGGCCTTTGTGCTGTATGCCGCCAGCTTCCCGAGCGTGATGGCGACCTTAACCGCCGGCACCATTACCGTGGTGTTCTCCTCCATGGTGGCGCTGATGCGCCCGCTGAAGTCACTGACTAACGTAAATGCCCAGTTTCAGCGCGGTATGGCCGCCTGTCAGACGCTGTTCTCGATTCTTGATAGCGAGCAGGAAGTTGACACCGGCAAGCGCGAAATTGAACGCGCCAGAGGGGATATCGAATTCCGCGATGTGACCTTCACCTACCCGGGGCGTGATAGTCCGGCGCTGCGTAATATCAACTTAGCCATTCCGGCCGGCAAAACCGTGGCGCTGGTGGGGCGTTCCGGTTCCGGTAAATCGACAATCGCCAGCCTGCTGACGCGTTTCTATGATATCCAGCAGGGTGAAATCCTGATGGATGGCTATGATTTGCGCGAATACACCCTAAGTTCGCTACGTAATCAGGTGGCGCTGGTATCGCAGAATGTCCACCTGTTCAATGACACCATTGCCAATAATATCGCCTATGCCCGCAGTGAACAGTACAGCCGTGCCGAGATTGAGAAAGCGGCGGTAATGGCACATGCGATGGACTTTATTAATAAAATGGATCATGGCCTCGATACGGTGATTGGTGAAAATGGCGTGCTGCTTTCTGGCGGTCAGCGCCAGCGTATCGCCATTGCCCGCGCGCTGTTGCGTGACTGTCCGATTCTGATCCTGGATGAGGCCACTTCTGCACTGGATACCGAATCAGAACGGGCGATCCAGGCGGCGCTGGATGAGCTGCAGAAAAACCGCACCTCGCTGGTGATTGCGCACCGTCTGTCGACGATTGAGAAAGCAGATGAGATTGTAGTGGTTGAAGATGGTTACATTGTTGAGCGCGGTTCCCACCAGCAGTTGCTGAGTGAGAAAGGCGCGTATGCTCAGCTGCATAAAATGCAATTTGGCCAATGATTGAGCGTATCTGGAGCGGGCGTTCGCGGCTGTATTTACTGCTGTTGCCTGCAAGCTGGCTGTACGGGCTGATTAGCAACGGCATCCGCCTTAGCTATCAGCTGGGCTGGCGTAAGGTGTGGCGTGCTTCGCTGCCGGTGGTGGTGGTGGGGAATCTCACTGCCGGCGGCAACGGCAAAACGCCGGTAGTGATCTGGCTGGTTGAAGCGCTGCAGCGGCAGGGGGTACGGGTCGGCGTGGTTTCGCGCGGCTATGGCGGTAAGGCGGCACAGTATCCGCTGCTGCTTAATCCGCAAACCACCACCGCGGAAGCGGGCGACGAACCGGTATTAATCTATCAGCGCACTCATGCTCCGGTGGCGGTTTCACCGCGGCGCAGTGATGCAGTGAAGGCGCTGCAGGCGGCGGGTAATATTGATTTAATCGTCACCGACGACGGGCTGCAACACTATGCACTGGCGCGCGATTTTGAAATTGTGGTGATTGACGGTGTGCGTCGTTTCGGTAACGGCTGGTGGCTACCGGCCGGACCGATGCGCGAGCGGGCTGCACGTCTTAACCGTGTTGATGCGGTCATCGTTAACGGCGGTACGCCGTGCGCCAATGAGATTGCCATGCAGCTGCAACCGGGTGATGCCATCAACCTGAAAACCGGTGCCGCAAAACCGCTGGCGGCGTTCGATCAGGTGGTGGCAATGGCCGGTATTGGCCATCCGCCACGCTTCTTCACCACCCTGAAACAGCAGGGGATTACCCCGCTGAAGGAGCTGTCATTTGCCGATCATCAGGCGTATAGCGAAGCAGAGCTGCGCGCGCTGACCAGTGCCGGGCAGGTGCTGATGATGACCGAAAAGGATGCGGTAAAATGTCGCGCTTTCGCGGCAGATAACTGGTGGTATCTGCCGGTGGATGCCGGGTTAAGCGCTGCTCCTGCGGCGGAACTGCTGAATAGAATTAAGACGCTGTGTCACTGACTGGCATCAGGGCCGGTGGGCGGCGGACAGTGAGCCGCAGCAGGTAAATATGCTGCGGCACGAATTATTTATCTGAGTTGAACCTGCCATGCCGGGATAAAGCGAATTATCCGGCCAGCGGACAAAAATCTGTGGCGATGCCGGGTTAGCCGCTAAACTATAGGCAGCTTATTATTCAGGATGCCACGATGTCTGCGATTGAACTCTCCCTGAGCACCGCCCGTAAACTACATCTTGCCGCGCAAAAACTTCTGAAATCTCCTGGCCGTAAGGCGCAATATCCTGATCTGCTGGCCGCGATCCGCGAGATGTCGTTGCTGCAAATCGATACCATCCATGTGGTGGCGCGCAGCCCCTATCTGGTGCTATTCAGCCGCCTCGGCGCGTATCCGCAGCCGTGGCTGGAACAGGCGCTGGCGGAGGGCAAGCTGTTTGAATACTGGGCGCATGAAGCCTGCTTTATTCCCGCTGAAGACTATAAACTGCTGCGCCATCGCATGCTCGATCCGGTCAATCTTGGCTGGAAATACAATGCCGGATGGATGCAGCAATATGCGCAGGATATTGAGCAACTGGTGCGGCACATTGAGCAGCATGGTCCGGTACGATCCGCCGATTTCACTACCGCCCCCAACCATAAACCGGGTTGGTGGTCATGGAAGCCACATAAGCGTCATCTGGAGAATCTGTTTACCGCCGGGGAGTTAATGGTGGTTGAGCGGCGTAACTTTCAGCGGGTTTATGATTTACGCACACGCGTATTGCCACACTGGGATGATGATATTCATCTGCTGGCGCCGCCGCAGGCCGTGCAGCAGATGTTGCAAAACAGTATGCGCAGCCTCGGTATTTTCCGCGCCGAGTGGCTGGCTGATTATTACCGCCTGAAACGCGCGCCGATAAAAGCGGTGCTGGCCGCGGCGCTGGAGAGCGGTGAGATTATAGCGGTTCAGGTGGAGAAGCTGGGGGAGATGTATTTGCATCACTCCCTGCTGGCGCTGCTGGAAAAACCGCTACTGGCGACGCACAGCGCACTGCTATCACCGTTTGACCCGGTGGTATGGGATCGCCGCCGCGTACTGGAGCTGTTTGACTTTGATTATCGCATTGAGTGTTACACCCCGGAGGCGAAGCGCAAATTTGGCTATTTTGTGTTGCCGGTATTGCATCGTGGCGCGCTGAAAGGGCGGCTGGATGCCAAAATGCTGCGCAAAGAGCAGATATTGCAAATTAAAGGATTATGGCTGGAGGATGGGGTGAAAGTCACCGCCACGCTGATCAGGGATCTGACCCGGACATTAAGCGATTTTGCCCGCTGGCAGGGCGCGGCGCAGATCGTTATCGATCGTGCGCCTGAAGCGCTAAGGGCCAGTTGGGGAGAGGGCTGGCGCTGTGATATGCTTTAGCTTCTGATAAAACCGGGTTCATTACGGAGGAACCATGGATCACCGTTTACTCGAAATAGTGGCTTGTCCTGTCTGTAACGGCAAACTTTACTACAACAAAGAGCAGCAAGAGCTGATCTGCAAGCCAGATGGTCTGGCCTTCCCGGTTCGTGATGGTATTCCGGTACTGCTGGAGACCGAAGCCCGTACCATGACGCTGGAAGAGACTAATCCATGAGTTTTGTTGCCATTATACCGGCGCGCTTTGCGTCGACGCGTTTGCCCGGTAAACCGCTGGTGGATATTCACGGTAAGCCGATGGTGGTACATGTGATGGAGCGGGCGCTGGAATCGGGAGCCGATCGCGTTATCGTGGCGACCGACCATGCTGATGTGGCGGCTGCGGTAAAGGCTGCAGGGGGCGAAGTCTGTATGACTCGTGCCGATCATCAATCCGGAACTGAACGCCTGGCGGAAGTGATCGATCATTATCAGTTCCCGGATGAGACGGTTATCGTCAATGTTCAGGGTGATGAGCCGCTGATCCCGCCGGTGATTATCCGCCAGGTGGCGGATAACCTGACGCACTCCATTGCCGGTATGGCGACGCTGGCGGTGCCGATTGACAGTGCGGAGGAAGCCTTTAACCCTAATGCGGTCAAAGTGGTGATGGACGCGCAGGGGTATGCGCTTTACTTCTCCCGCGCCACCATCCCGTGGGATCGCGAACGTTTCGCGCAGTCGCGTGAAACCATTGGTGACAGCTTCCTGCGCCATATTGGTCTCTATGCCTACCGTGCGGGGTTTATCCGCCGCTACGTGCGTTGGGAACCCAGTCAGCTGGAACAAATTGAGCTGTTAGAACAGTTGCGTGTGCTGTGGTACGGCGAAAAAATTCATGTCGCTGTCGCGAAAGCGATTCCCAGCGTCGGGGTAGATACCCCGGACGATTTGCAGCGTGTTCGTGCTGCGATGCAGTAAATCCTGCGGGGCCATTCTGGCCCCGTTGTTATTTTTGCTGCCGCATTCACCTTCCTCGCGGCGATTTTTTTGTCACGTATTTGATCTGTGACGGTGAAACGTACAGCGGCGACGCTCATGATAGAGATTCTGCCAACGCAATGAGGAAATACCATGGAGTTGTTGCGCGCTGAACTGGCTCTGGTTTTGGGTGAAAAAATCAGTCGACTGGTGCCGGTTTCTGAACAGCCGTATGCCACGCTTTTTGCGCTGTATGATAAATCCGGCCATGCCATGTCACTGGTAGCGAAATGTTTTCGCAATACCGGTATGGCGGCGCAGGAAGCCTATAAGCTGTCGATGCTGGCGCGGGAAGGCTGCGTCAGACTACCGACGGTATATGGTGTGGTGCTTAGTCAGCAGAAGCCGCAGCATGAAGTGCTATTGATCGAACGGATGGGCGGTGTCTCCGCCGAAGCGCCGACGCGGACACCCCAGCGCTGGGCCGAGCTGCAGCAACAGATTATTGAGAGTATGCTGGCCTGGCATCGCATTGACAGCCACGGCCTGGTTGGCAGCGTCGACAGTACCCAAGAAAACCGCTGGTCAGCCTGGTATCAGCAACGGGTAGAGGTGTTATGGGCGACATTAAGTAACCTGACGCCGCCGGATCTGACGCTGGACGACCGGCGTATTCTTTATCGCAGTCGCGAACAGTTACCCCAGTTGTTTCACGATTTTGATGACGGTTGTGTGCTGGTGCATGGCAATCTGACGCTGCGTAATATGCTGAAAGATGTGCGCAGCGACCAGTTGCTGGCGATGATCAATCCCGGCACCATGCTCTGGGCGCCTCGCGAATATGAACTGTTCCGCTTAGCCGATGGCGGCGCGGCGGAGTCACTGTTGTATCGCTATCTTGAACACGCGCCGGTGGCGGAAGCCTTTATTGGCCGGCGCTGGCTCTATCAGCTATGGGAAGCGGTCGCTACCATGGTGGATACCGGCAAGTTCGATCGCGTTCAGTTTCGTAATGCGTCGGCCGCGCTACTGCCCTGGCTCTACTGACGCCTCGTCCCCTTTCAGCCATTGCCACGCCAGACCTAAAGATTCATACCAGACGCGCTCGCTGTGACCGAGATAGAGCGCGGAGGGGATGGCTTTCTCCCACCAGTTTAGCGGTGAGTCAATCGCCAGCTGATTGGCGGGAGCGGCAATCGGCTCCAGTCCCTGCGCATGAAAAAAGTCCATCGCTCTGCGCATATGGACCGCGGAGGTGACTAACAGGAATGGCTGATTGCCAATCGCCAGTTTTACTTCATGCGCCTCTTCTTCCGTATCGCGCGGTTTATCCAGCGTGATAATCGCTGCTGCCGGAACCCCCAGGGTTTGCGCCACGCGCGCACCCGCTTCGGCAGTACTGACCGGATTACCGTTGGCGGCGTAGCCGGTAAAAATCATTTTCGAGCCCGGATTGTCGCGCCACTGGCGGACCCCTTCGACCAGCCGCGGCAGGCTGTTATTGATCAGATTGGAGCCGGGGGCCCAGCTGGGGTTCCAGGTATAGCCGCCGCCGAGCACCACAATATAATCAACTTTCTTACCGCCGTTCCAGGTCGGATAGCTCTGCTCAATGGGTTTCAGCAGCCGATCGGCAACCGGTTGCAGGCCAATTAACAGCAGGATTAACCAGGCAGAAGAGAGTATAATTTTGCCGGTTTTCTGCCAGCGGCTAAACCACAGCAGAAAAATGCCGATTGCCATCACCACAAGCAGGAAAGGCAGGGGTAATAGCATGCCGCCAATGAATTTTTTTAGGGTGAAAAGTAACAAAAATTACTCCTTTTGTCTGAAAAAACGTCACCTAAAAGCGAAGCGATGACTGAAAGGTTCATTCTCCGCCAGTGTATGCCAAAATAGCCGCTTTATTAACGGCAGCAACTCCGGAGCCGAAGTCATGCAGGATCGCAACTTTGATGATATCGCCGAGAAATTCTCGCAAAACATTTACGGCACCACCAAAGGGCGTATCCGTCAGGCTATCCTCTGGCAAGAGCTGGATGCCTTATTAACCACGCTTCCCGCGCGGCCGCTGGCGGTGCTGGATGCCGGTGGTGGCGAGGGGCAAACCGGCAGTGGCCTGGCGGCGCGCGGCCATCAGGTACTGCTGTGCGATCTCTCCGGCGAGATGTTACAACGTGCGCGTGCTTATGCTGAAGAAAAAGGTGTGAGCGATAACATGCAATTCAAACAAATTAGCGCCCAGCTGGTCGGTCAACATTTGGATAAGCCGGTTGATCTGGTATTGTTTCACGCTGTGCTGGAGTGGGTGGCGCAGCCACAAGAGGTTCTGGCGGCGCTGTACGATACGCTGGCGCCGGGTGGCGTGTTGTCGCTGATGTTTTACAATCTGCATGGTTTGACCATGCGCACACTGACCCTCGGCAATTTTGGCTATCTGCAGGCCGACCTGCGTAAGCGCAAAAGGAAGACCTTATCACCTGACTACCCGCGTGACCCGGAGCAGGTCTATGGCTGGTTACGTGAGCTCGGTTTTATTATTGAGCGGCGGGCAGGGATCCGCGTATTCCATGACTATATGCGCGACAAAGAGAAGCAGATCGAAAGATTCGAGGAAGTGCTGGCAATGGAGCAGCGTTATTGCCGGCAGGAGCCATTTTTAAGTTTAGGGCGTTACATCCACGTCACAGCGCGGAAACCCATTCAGAAGGACGAACTATGAGTGAATTTTCCCAGACTGTACCGGAACTGGTTGCCTGGGCGCGAAAGAACGATTTTTCCGTCTCCTTACCAACCGAACGTCTGGCATTTTTGCTGGCCATCGCCACCCTGAACGGGGAGCGCATGGACGGTGAAATGAGTGAAGGCGAGCTGATTGATGCCTTTCGCCATGTCAGTAAGGCCTTCGAGCAAACCAATGAAACCGTGCTGGTTCGTGCCAATAACGCCATCAATGATATGGTGCGTCAGCGCCTGCTCAACCGCTTTACCAGCGAGATAACCGAAGGCAACTCCATCTATCGCCTGACACCGCTGGCTATCGGCATTACCGATTATTATATTCGCCAGCGCGAGTTCTCGACCTTACGCCTGTCGATGCAGTTGTCGATGGTGGCGCAGGAGTTGAAGCGTGCGGCAGATGCCGCGGATGAGGATGGCGATGAATTCCACTGGCATCGCAATGTGTTTGCGCCGCTGAAATACTCGGTGGCAGAAATTTTCGACAGTATCGATATGACGCAGCGCATCATGGATGAGCAGCAACAGTCGGTAAAAGATGATATCGCCCAGTTGCTGAATCAGGACTGGCGCGCGGCGATCTCCAGCTGTGAGTTGTTGCTGTCTGAGACCTCCGGCACCCTGCGCGAACTGCAGGATACGCTGGAAGCGGCAGGGGACAAGCTGCAGGCCAACCTGCTGCGCATTCAGGACGCCACCATGAACAGCCCGGATCTGGGTTTTGTCGACAAGCTGGTGTTTGATCTGCAAAACAAGCTCGATCGCATTATCAGCTGGGGACAACAGGCGATTGACCTGTGGATCGGTTATGACCGCCATGTGCATAAGTTTATTCGTACCGCAATCGATATGGATAAAAACCGCGTCTTCGCCCAGCGTTTGCGTCAGTCAGTGCAGAACTATTTCGCCAATCCATGGGCATTGACCCATGCCAACGCCGACCGTCTCTACGATATGCGCGATGAAGAGCTGACGCTGCGTAGTGAAGAGGTCACCGGCGAGTTGCCTTCTGAGCTGGAATACGAAGAATTTAATGAAATTCGTGAACAGCTTGCAGCGATGATTGAAGAAGCGTTGCAGATTTACAAAACGCAGCAAAAACCCCTCAACTTAGGGACGGTAATACGCGATTATCTGGCGCAATATCCGCGAGCCCGCCATTTTGACGTGGCGCGTATTGTCGTCGATCAGGCCGTGCGTTTAGGCGTGGCC
The DNA here is from genome assembly GCF_047308185.1 of Pantoea sp. B65. Taxonomy (NCBI): domain Bacteria; kingdom Pseudomonadati; phylum Pseudomonadota; class Gammaproteobacteria; order Enterobacterales; family Erwiniaceae; genus Pantoea; species Pantoea sp. B65. The sequence goes on along the minus strand of NZ_JAHXPU010000041.1, from coordinate 201,807 downwards.
GAAGCAGATTTCTCAGGCCTGTCAGCAGAATGGCAGGTCATTAATGATTACGGAGCCAAGGTGCAGGCACATGTCATCGACAAATATTGAACAAGTGATGCCGGTTAAAATGGCCCAGGCACTGGCAAATTCGCTTTTCCCGGCGCTGGATAGTCAGTTACGTGCAGGGCGCCATATTGGTATTGAAGAGTTAGATAATCATGCTTTTCTGATGGATTATCAGGAGTTTCTGGAAGAGTTCTACGCGCGCTACAACGTTGAGTTGATTCGTGCGCCGGAAGGTTTCTTCTATCTGCGTCCGCGCTCCACCACGCTCATCCCGCGTTCGGTGCTCTCCGAGCTGGATATGATGGTGGGCAAAATCCTCTGTTATCTCTATCTCAGCCCGGAACGCCTGGCGAACGAAGGTATCTTTACCCAGCAGGAGCTGTATGACGAACTGCTGAGCCTTGCTGATGAAAGCAAGTTGCTGAAGCTGGTTAACCAGCGCTCAACCGGTTCCGATCTCGATCGCCAAAAGCTGCAGGAGAAGACCCGTGCGTCATTAAACCGTCTGCGTCGTTTGGGTATGGTGTGGTTTATGGGCAACGACAGCAGCAAGTTCCGGATTAACGAAGCGGTATTCCGTTTTGGCGCCGACGTGCGTAGCGGCGACGATCCACGTGAGGCGCAACTGCGCATGATCCGTGACGGCGAAGCGATGGCGATTGAGAGTGGCCTGGCGCTGAATGATGAAGCCGACGAGAACGAGAGTGACGATATGACGTCAGACAACGCGGAGGATGAACAGGCATGATTGAACGCGGAAAATTTCGCTCGCTGACGCTGATTAACTGGAACGGTTTCTTTGCGCGCACTTTCGATCTCGACGAGCTGGTAACCACCCTGTCGGGGGGGAATGGTGCGGGTAAATCCACCACTATGGCGGCATTTATTACCGCGTTGATCCCCGATCTGACGCTGCTGCATTTTCGTAACACCACCGAAGCCGGGGCCACTTCCGGTTCCCGCGATAAAGGTCTGCACGGTAAGTTGCGCGCTGGTGTCTGCTACTCGGCGCTGGATGTGGTTAACTCGCGTCATCAGCGGGTGATTGTCGGCGTGCGCCTGCAACAGGTCGCCGGACGCGACAAAAAGGTCGATATTAAACCCTTCAGTATTCATGGTTTGCCGACGGCGATGAACCCGACGGAAATTTTGACCGAGACGCTGAATGAACGCCAGGCGCGCGTACTGCCGCTAAGTGAATTAAAAGATCGTCTTGAGGCGATCGAAGGCGTGCAGTTTAAACAGTTTAACTCGATCACCGACTATCACTCGCTGATGTTCGATCTGGGCATTGTGGCGCGTCGTCTGCGCACGGCGGGCGATCGCAGCAAATACTATCGCCTGATTGAAGCTTCGTTGTATGGCGGCATCTCCAGCGCGATTACCCGCTCACTGCGCGACTATCTGTTGCCGGAAAACAGCGGCGTACGTAAGGCATTTCAGGATATGGAAGCGGCGCTGCGTGAAAACCGCATGACGCTGGAAGCGATTCGCGTCACGCAATCCGACCGCGATCTGTTTAAACATCTGATCTCTGAGGCGACCAGCTATGTGGCCGCTGACTATATGCGTCACGCCAATGAGCGCCGTATCCATCTGGACGGCGCGCTGGTGCTGCGCAACGATCTGTTTACCAGCCGCAAACAGCTGGGCGCCGAGCAGTTCCGCCATATCGAAATGGCGCGCGAGCTGGCTGAGCATACCGGTGCGGAAAGCGATCTGGAAACCGACTATCAGGGCGCCAGCGATCACCTGAATCTGGTGCAAACCGCGATGCGTCAGCAGGAAAAAATCGAGCGCTATGAAGGCGATCTTGAGGAGCTGACCTATCGTCTGGAAGAGCAGAATGAGGTGGTGGCCGAAGCGCGCGAAGTGCACGAAGAGAATGAAGCCCGTGCCGAAGCCGCTGAACTGGAAGTGGATGAGTTAAAAAGCCAGCTGGCCGATTATCAGCAGGCGCTGGACGTGCAGCAGACGCGTGCGATCCAGTATCAACAGGCATTACAGGCATTGCAACGCGCGCAGGAGATCTGTGGTCTGCCGGAGCTTTCCGTCGACAACGCGGAACAGTGGCTGGAGACCTTCCAGGCAAAAGAGCAGGAAGCGACTGACAAGCTGTTAATGCTTGAGCAGAAAATGAGTGTGGCAGAGGCCGCGCACAGCCAGTTCGAGCAGGCATTCGATCTGGTAAATAAAATTGCCGGTCCGGTAAGTCGTAGCGAAGCCTGGCAAACCGGCCGTGACTTACTGCGCGAAGCCGCCAATCAGCGCCATCACGCAGAGCAACTGCCGTCGCTGCGTTTGCGCCTGAGTGAGATGGAGCAACGTTTGCGTGAGCAGCAGGAGGCCGAGCGCCTGCTGAATGAGTTCTGCAAACGTCAGGGCCAGCAGTATGACGCCCAGGAACTGGAATCGCTGCAGCGTGAGCTGGAAGCGCAGATTGAACAGCTTTCGCAGAGTGTAGCCGATGCTGGCGAGCGTCGCATGATGATGCGCCAGGAGCTGGACCAGCTGCGCGAGCGGATTAATCAGCTAACGGCGCGCGCGCCACACTGGCTGGCCGCGCAGGAGATCCTGACGCAGTTAAGTGAGCAGACCGGACAACCGCTGGAGAACAGCCAGCAGGTGACCGAGTTTATGCAGCAGCTGTTGGAGCGTGAGCGCGAAACCACCGTTGAGCGTGATGAAATTGCCGCGCGTAAGCGGGATATTGAACAGCAGATCGAAAGGCTCAGCCAGCCTGGCGGCGCTGAAGATGCGCGGCTGAACAACCTGGCTGAGCGTTTCGGCGGTGTACTGTTATCGGAAATTTATGATGACGTCACCATTGATGATGCGCCTTACTTCTCGGCGCTGTACGGCCCGTCGCGACATGCCATCGTGGTGCCGGATCTGTCGCTGGTGCGTGAGCAGCTTGACGGTCTGGAAGATTGCCCGGAAGATCTCTATTTAATCGAAGGGGATCCGCAATCGTTCGACGACAATGTGTTTGGCGTTGAAGAGCTGGAAAAAGCGGTGGTGGTAAAAATCGCCGACCGTCAGTGGCGCTACTCCCGCTTCCCGAAAATCCCGTTGTTTGGTCGTGCGGCGCGTGAGAATCAGCTCGAACTGCTGCATAACGAACGTGAGCAACTGGCGGAAAACTACGCCACCCTGTCGTTTGATGTACAAAAAACCCAGCGTTTGCATCAGTCATTCAGCCGCTTTATCGGTAGTCATCTGGCGGTGGCCTTTGAAGACGATCCGGAAGCACAGATTCGCCAGCTCAATAGCCGTCGTACTGAGATTGAGCGCGGGCAGACCAGCCACGAAAATGACAATCTGCAGCAGCGCCAGCAGTATGAGCTGGCAAAAGAGGGCGTGGCGCAGCTTAACCGCCTGTTGCCGCGCGTCAGCCTGCTGACCGATGAGACGCTGCAGGACCGCTGTGAAGAGATCCGTGAACGTCTGGATGAAGCGCATGAAGCCTCGCGCTTTATTCAGCAGCATGGTAATAACCTGGCGCGCCTTGAGCCGATTATTTCCGTCTTGCAGAGTGACCCGGAACAGCATGAACAGCTGAAAATTGACTATCAGCAGGCGCAGCAGGTACAGCGCGATGCCCGTCAGCAGGCGTTTGCCTTAACGGAAGTGACACAGCGCCGCGCCCACTTTGGCTATACCGATTCTGCCGGCATGCTCAATGGCAACAGCGATCTTAATGAGAAGCTGCGCCGCCGTCTGGAGCAGGCGGAGTCGGAACGTGCCCGTGCGCGTGACCAGCTGCGTCAACATCAGGCACAGCTGACCCAATATTCGCAGGTGCTGGCTTCGCTGAAAAGTTCCTTTGACGCCAAACGCGACATGCTGAAAGAGCTGAACCAGGAGATGCAGGATATCGGTGTGCAGGCTGATGCCAGTGCCGAGGAACGTGCTCGTATTCGTCGTGACGAACTCTATACGGCATTAAGCACCAACCGTGCGCGTCGTAACCAGCTGGAAAAACAGCTCACCTTCTGTGAAGCGGAAATGGACGCGTTGCAGAAGAAACTGCGTCGTCTGGAGCGTGATTACCAGCAGAATCGTGAGCAGGTGGTATCGGCGAAAGCGGGCTGGTGTGCCGTGATGCGTATGGTGAAAGATAATGGCGTCGAGCGCCGTTTGCATCGCCGCGAACTGGCTTACCTTGGCGCCGACGAGCTGCGTTCGATGTCGGATAAAGCGTTGGGCGCGCTGCGTCTGGCAGTAGCCGATAATGAACATCTGCGTGACGTGCTGCGTTTGTCGGAAGATCCTAAGCGTCCTGAGCGCAAAATTCAGTTCTTTATCGCGGTTTACCAGCATCTGCGTGAGCGTATCCGCCAGGATATTATCCGTACTGACGACCCGGTGGAAGCCATCGAACAGATGGAAATTGAGCTGAACCGTCTGACGGAGGAGCTGACGGCCCGCGAACAGATGCTGGCGATCAGTTCGCGTAGCGTATCGAACATTATCCGCAAAACCATTCAGCGCGAGCAGAACCGTATTCGTCAGCTGAACCAGGGGCTGAACAGCGTCAGTTTTGGCCAGGTACGCAGTGTCCGTCTGAACGTTAACGTCCGTGAAGCGCATGCCACGTTGCTGGATGTGCTGTCGGAACAACATGAGCAGCATCAGGACCTGTTTAACAGCAATCGCCTGACCTTCTCCGAAGCGCTGGCAAAACTCTATCAGCGCCTGAATCCGCAAATCGATATGGGCCAGCGTACCCCACAAACCATTGGCGAAGAGTTGCTTGATTACCGCAACTACCTTGAAATGGAAGTGGAGGTCAACCGTGGTTCTGATGGCTGGCTGCGTGCGGAAAGCGGAGCGCTCTCTACCGGTGAAGCCATCGGTACCGGGATGTCGATTCTGGTGATGGTCGTTCAGAGCTGGGAAGAGGAGTCACGGCGTCTGCGTGGTAAAGATATTTCTCCATGCCGCCTGCTGTTCCTTGATGAAGCTGCACGTCTTGATGCGAAATCGATCGCTACCTTGTTCGAATTGTGCGACCGTCTGGAGATGCAGTTGATTATTGCCGCACCGGAAAATATCAGCCCGGAAAAAGGCACCACCTATAAACTGGTGCGTAAAGTGTTCCAGAACACCGAGCATGTGCATGTGGTTGGCCTGCGCGGTTTCGCTGCTGAATCATCTCCGGCAAATAGTGTGGCGGAGGATACAGATCCATCGGATGCTGAATCAGAAAAAACGCAGGCGCAAATGTAGTAAAACAGTTGCACTCGCATTAATCTGTTAACGGCATTTGCTGCCATCCGGGCAAATGCCGTTTTTAGTTTCTATACTTAGAACAAAGAGTAATAGCCCAACGGGTAAATATTTTTTCGCCTGTAATGGCTTAATAAAAACACAGGGGGCAAGGGATGTTGCTGGCAAATTTTGTTACGTTGAAAAAAGCGACGTTAGGGTGTTGTATCGTACTTTGCCTCGCCCAAGTGTACAGCGCTGCTGCAGCGATTAAATCACCACTGCCGGCAACAGCGGGTGTGACCACCGTTGCTCAGAGTCAGGCGCAAATTCTTGCGGTCCTACCTCATACGGTAAAACCTTTCTATCTGGCCTCGTTAGCCTCGATTTATGCTGCGCGCGATATGCGGCCTCTCTGGCTGGATCGCGGGGCAATACAGCAATTCCAGCAACAACTGGCGGAAGTGGCTATCTCTGGTGTTCAGCCGCAGTTTACCCAGTGGGTGCAGCAATTAACCGATCCGGCAATCACCGGGCTGGCGCGCGACATTGTGTTGTCAGATGCGATGCTGGGGTACTTACAGTTTGTGGCCAACGTACCAACCGAGGGTGAAACCTGGTTATACAGCAATGTGCCGTATAAAATGGCGCTGCCGCCTGTCTCGGTGATTAATCAGTGGCAAACCGCCGCCGATGCCGGCGCGTTAAATACCTTTGTCATCGCACTGGCGCCGCAACATCCGCAATATGTCCGTATGCATCAGGCGCTGAAAACCATGCTGGCGGATAATCGCCCATGGCCGCAACTGAGTGATAAACAGACCTTACGTCCGGGGCAGGTTAGTCAGGATGTTCCGGCGTTGCGTGAAATACTGCAGCGTACCGGGATGTTAAATGATATCTCAATGGCGCCGCAGCCTCATCAGGATGCTGTGCCAACTGCGGCGATACCGGTTGACGAAAGTGATACTCCCGTTGCCGTCAGCCCGTCGGCGACCAGCGATGTCGATTTGCCGGTACAGACACCGGAAAATGCCGGCAATGTGCAGCCAGCGTCCGCTGTCAGCAGCGATAGTATTTATACTCCGGATTTGGTGGAGGGGTTAAAACGCTTCCAGCAGTGGCAGGGATTAGCATCAGACGGCACCATTGGCCAGCGCACCCGCGAATGGTTGAATGTCTCGCCGCAACTGCGCGCCTCACTACTGGCGCTAAATATTCAGCGTTTGCGTCTGCTGCCGGATGATATGCATAACGGCATTATGGTGAATATCCCGAACTATTCACTGATTTACTATGCTGGTGGCAATGAGATCCTCTCCTCGCGGGTGATCGTCGGCCGGCCGGATCGCAAGACCCCGCTTATGCGCAGTGCGCTTAATAATGTGGTGTTAAATCCGCCTTGGAACGTGCCGACAACACTGGTGCGTCAGGATATTGTGCCGAAGGTTAAACAGGACCCGACCTATCTTTATAAACATGGTTTCACTCTGTTATCCGGCTGGAGCAGCGACGCAGCGGTTATTGACCCGTCAATGATTGACTGGAGCATGGTATCTGCCGCTTCTTTCCCGTATCGCGTCCGTCAGGCTCCGGGCGATGCCAATTCGCTGGGACGCTATAAGTTTAATATGCCGAGTTCAGATGCCATCTATCTGCACGATACGCCGAACCATAATCTGTTTCAGAAGGATATTCGTGCGCTCAGTTCAGGCTGTGTAAGGGTGAATAAAGCATCGGATTTAGCCAATCTGTTGCTGCAGGATGCGGGCTGGAACGATACCCGTATCTCCAGTACGCTAAAAGAGGGGAGTACGCGCTATGTGCCGATTCGTCGCCGTATTCCGGTTAACCTCTACTACCTGACGGCATGGGTGGCTGATGACGGGAAACCACAGTTCCGAACAGATATTTACAATTATGATGCTACCGCGCGTTCAGGTTCGCGGGTACAGAACCTGGCCGGACAGCTGCTACTCTAATTATTGAAAATTCAGTAAGAAACTATGCCGGGCGGGGCCCCGGCATTTTTTTGTCTGCCGCTTACTGGCGTTTGCATGCCTCCAGATTTGCCCTTAATGGGTTGACGGATGGCTGCACGGCAGTTATGGTTCGGCCTTGTGCACTTTTTGCTCATTCAGCCATTGTTTTTCAGGTAACAGCATTTCATGGATAAATTCGATACTCATCGCCGGAAATTACTGGCATTTGGCGGCGCAGCGCTTGGCTTATCGCTGCTGCCCGGTCAGGCTTTCGCTACGCTTTCTACCCCGCGTCCACGCATTCTGACCCTTAATAACCTTAATACCGGTGAAAGCCTGAAAACTGAGTTTTTCAACGGTCGTAGCTATAACAAGGATGAGTTGTCGCGCCTTAATCACTTTTTCCGCGATTACCGGGCCAATAAAGTGAAGAACATCGATCCCCGGCTTTTCGATCAGCTCTATCGTCTGCAGGTGATGCTGGGTACGCGTAAACCGGTACAGCTGATTTCCGGTTATCGTTCGCGGACCACCAACAACGAACTGCGTGCCAACAGCAGCGGGGTAGCGAAACACAGTTACCATACCCTCGGTCAGGCGATGGATTTTCATATTGAAGGCGTTTCTCTGAGCAATGTACGCAAAGCAGCATTAACTATGCGCGCAGGTGGTGTAGGATATTACCCCAGCAGTGACTTTGTTCACATTGATACCGGGCCGGTAAGGCACTGGTAACTGAGAGAAATTCCGGCGACCCTGTGTTAGCCGGTAACGGAGTGTTATGGACTATCACATTGTTCCCGTCACGGCGTTCGCGCAGAACTGTTCGTTGATTTGGTGTGCGGAAACGCAGCAGGCGGCTATTGTTGATCCGGGCGGCGATGCCGAAAAAATTATCCGCGCGGTGACTGAGCAGGGCGTGACCGTCAGGCAAATTTTGCTGACGCATGGTCACCTCGATCATGTTGGCGCTGCCGCTGAACTGGCCGCACACTATACGGTACCTGTTATTGGTCCGCAGAAACAGGATGCGTTCTGGTTAGAAGGTTTACCCGCCCAGAGCCGGATGTTTGGCCTGGCGGAGTGCGCACCGCTAACCCCGGATCGCTGGCTGGAAGAAGGTGAAACGGTTCAGGTAGGTAATACGCTGCTTGAGGTGTTGCATTGTCCAGGCCATACGCCGGGGCATATTGTGTTCTTCGACCGTACCGGCCGTCTGCTGGTCTCTGGCGATGTAATTTTCTATGGTGGCGTCGGGCGCAGTGATTTCCCGCAGGGGAGTCATCAGGCGCTGATTAGTTCGATTAAAGAGAAGCTGTTGCCGCTGGGTGACGATGTGACTTTTATTCCCGGTCACGGGCCGATGTCGACACTCGGTAATGAACGGCTAAATAACCCTTTTCTGCAATAGTTTTTGCTTCCCCCTTCGGGTAAGGGGGAGCCAGCAGCGGCTGGACCTCTGTTGGTATCAGAATATCCTGTGTTTGCACAAAAAACAGTCTCCACCCCCGACGGCGAATCACTATGCAACAGAAAAGCATACAAATGGCTATTTGAATAAATGCTTTATCTGGCATCGAAATTAATAAGCATGTCACTCAAGTTGCCTGTAAAGGATTATTTTGTTGTTCTCGAAGGTGTAAATATTACCGCTATAGCCGATGGAAAAATATATTTTATTGTTGGCTGATTTTTCTATAGTTAAAAGTAGTTTTTTTTCAATGCAGTTTCTTTTGTCTTTCATATCAGAAAAGCACAACAAATCTTTGCGATAGTACTCGTCGGAATTTAGATAACCATCGCCAATGTTCCATATTGTAATGTTATAACTACCATCTTTATAAGAATGAGGTATGTTATATTTTTTCATTATTTCTTGCTGGTTTTTTAGCCACCACTCAATTTTTTCTTTGTCTGTAAAAGGTAAGTGGTCGACGATTATCTGGCTATATTCTCTTGCAGAATGAATATCAATAATATTGACCGCTCTCAGGCTCCAGAAGTTTAAAACAGGCACAAAAATCAATCCTGAGAAGATAATTATCTTAAAATAAATTTTCATTGCGGTAGCCACGTAGGGTTAGCTTTGTGCTGAAGTTAGTCATAAACGGTTTAAAGGCCATATTCTGATAACGTTGTAATACAAACCAAATACGGAAAAAACGGAATGATCGATACAAATTGTTGTTTATATCTTTATCATCGAGACCAAAATGGTCCTGGGCATTGAACTCTATTTCGGCTGTCCAGTTTGAACTATCTACCACAAGGCTATTTATTTTGATGGTCTGAGCATGTATCTCATGTACTGTTATCCCCAGTCCGTTGACGCAATCAGACCATCTGTCAAATTTAGGTAACCGTGTTAGAAAAATTTTGTTTTTTGCATCGGAAAGGAAAAAACCTACTTCTGTAATGGTTCGTTTTGAGTAGTTAATATTCTTAGCGATCGCTACTCTCAGGGCATTCAAGGTATTGCGCAGTGGATTTTCATGAATCACCCTGTTATATGCTTCGTCAAGCGACGAGGACGAAAATGAGTTTCCCTTTCCGCGATGGAAATGTGTGATCATCTGGTCAATCAGATGAGCGTATCTCCCTGTCGCAAAGAGTGTGGATAGCTCCCTCATTTCATCAAAGAGCAGACTGGCACATTCCTCTTTAGAGACCGCTCTGTCAATGGTATGAGATTTCGGTTTGCGGGTTAAACTTCGCGCTGGCAGCATTATCGGGTATTCGCAGGGGATTCGTGAATATGGTTCTATTTTACTGGATACATCTGTTAGCTTATATTGATTACGTAGTTGATTCTCGGTAAGGTCGCCGCAGCGCATGTCTGGTGCGCTATAGTCATTCATTCTGTTCTGTGTTGAAAAGACTTTAAGCGGAAAAGATATAAGTCGCATCGCGTAATAACTCCCTGTAAGTCACTTCGGTGAAACTACCTTGTTTCCCGGCAATATGATAACTAATAAGAATATAATTTAAAATATATATTATGGTAAAAATAGCAGCGGAAATAGTATTAATAAATGGGTTGTTTCCCTCTCTCATCACGGAGCGATGTCGATACTCGGTAATGAACGGCTAAATAACCCTTTTCTGCAATAATACATGCTAAGGGGAGCCATTAATGGCTCCCCTGGACGCACCGTGCCGGCGTATGCCGTCGGTAGAATTTTACAGCACCGCGACGATGGCTTCACACAGTGGCGCCATATTATCCGGTGTCATTCCGGCGACGTTTACACGTCCGGAATTTACTGCATAGACGCCAAACTCTTCACGCAGACGAATAACCTGATCTTTGGTCAGGCCGCTGAATGAGAACATCCCGTTCTGGTTGATAATAAAGCTGAAATCACGATTGGCGCCTTTCTCCTGCAGGGTATTCACAAACAGCTGACGCATACGTTGGATGCGCTGACGCATATCGGTCAGCTCCTGTTCCCAGATGGCGCGCAGCGCATCATTGCCAAGAATAGTGGCAACCACTGCCGCACCATGCGCCGGTGGGTTAGAGTAGTTGGCACGAATGGTGGCTTTCACCTGGCTGAAAGAGACATCAGCGATGGCCGCCTCGGCTGCGACCAGCGTAAAGGCACCTACGCGCTCATTGTAGAGGCCGAAGTTTTTGGAGTAGGAACTGGCTACCAGAAACTCTTTATGGCTGCCAGCGAAGATACGCAGGCCTTCTGCGTCCTCTTCCAGACCGCGAGCGAAACCCTGGTAAGCAAAATCGAACAGCGGCAACCAGCCACCAGCCAGTGATAACTCGGCCAGCTGCGCCCACTGCTCTGCCGTTGGGTCAATACCGGTAGGGTTATGGCAGCAGCCATGGAATAACACCACATCACCCGCCTGCGCCTGACGCAGACTGGCAACCATACCGTCGAAATTCAGCTGATGATGTTCAGCGTCATAATAGTTGTATTCGCAAACTTCCAGACCGGCAGATTCGAACACGTTTTTATGGTTCGGCCAGCTTGGGTTACTGACCCAAATGCGTTTTACCGCTGTTTGCCCGGCAAGAAAATCCGCAGCCACACGTAATGCACCGGTGCCGCCTGGAGTCTGTGCGGTACGCGCACGTTTGGCACTAATAATCTCGTGACCTTTACCAAACAACAGCTCCTGTGTGCAGTGACCGAACTCAGCCAGTCCGTCAATGCTCAGATAGTTTTTGCTGGTTTCATTTTCCAGCAGAAACTGTTCCGCTTTTTTCACACTGGTCAGAACCGGGGTTTTGCCGGTTTCATCTTTGTACACACCAATCCCGAGATTGATTTTATTTGGGCGGTCATCGGCGCGGAAAAGATCGGCTAAGCCAAGAATAGGGTCGGCGGGTGCAGCTGCAATATTTTCAAACATGTGAGAGGTCCGTAAGCTTAAACAAAGCGAATTGAGCGCTCAGGTTAACGCCAGAAAGGCTAAATGCCAACCGTTTGCGAGAAAAAGAGCGGTCCTGATCGGGAGTCTGTGATCGGCACGGTAAAAACCGTCGGAGTGGGTAGCGCACAAATAAAAACGGAGCCTTGCGGCTCCGTCTTTTATGCAGCGATGAGTGGCGATTGCTCGCACATCATGGCAGGCAATTAGAACTGGTAAATCAGACCCAGTGCTACGATATCATCAGTTGCCAGACCCAGAGCATTGTCGTCGTTCAGCAGGTTGATACGGTAGTCAACATAGGTGCTCATGTTTTTGTTGAAGTAGTAAGTGCTACCAACAGAAACATATTTGTACAGGTCAGCATCGCCAATGTTTTCTACGTCTTTAGCTTTGCCCTGAACATAGGCCACTTCCGGGCGCAGACCGAAATCGAACTGGTACTGAGCTACAAATTCAGTGGTAGAAGATTTGTTAGCGAAACCATCAACGCCAGCAACAGTAATTGGTGTTTCGTTACGGCCTTCACCGTAGGTTGCTGCCAGATAGATGCTGTTTGCGTCATATTTCAGGCCAGCAGCCCAAACTTCTGCACGGTCACCTCTGCCAACGCCGGTAGCGTTCTGCACTTCAGTACGATCCTGGCTTGCGTATGCAGCAACAACACCAACACCGATTGGGGAAACGTAAGATGAGGAGATACCGTAGCCGTCGCCGTTGGCTTTCTGAGCTACGCTACGTTCGTTTTTGCCCTGGTACTGAACTGCAAAGTCCCAGCCATCAACCAGACCAAAGAAGTTGGTGTTACGGTAGGTAGCCACACCAGTAGTACGGCTGGTCATGGTGTCGGAGTTGCCGAAGTCACCACCGAATTCTGGCAGCATGTCAGTCCATGCGATTGCATCATAAGCCACGCCGTAGTTACGACCGTAGTCGATAGAACCGGCGTCGCCGAATTTCAGACCAGCAAAGCCCAGACGGGTTTTGGTGCCGTCAGTAGCGTCAGAACCTTCAGATTTGTTAGCCTGAATGTTGTATTCCCACTGGCCGTAACCGGTCAGCTGGTCATTGATCTGAGTTTCGCCTTTAAAGCCGAAACGGACGTATGATTTGTCACCGTCATTGCCGCTGTCGTCTGAGAAGTAGTGCAGACCCTGCGCACGACCGTACAGGTCCAGTTTGTTGCCATCTTTGTTGTAAACTTCTGCTGCGTTTGCTGCACCAGCAGCCAACAGAGCTGGAATTACCACTGCAAGAATGTTGCGCTTCATCATTTATTTATTACCCTCATTGGAGTTTATTCGGACACCTGCCACTGCCGTCATTAATTCTTTACAGAACTATGAGGATAGTTTGGTGTCTTCCTGTGTCTGCACGCATCTTTCCATTCCAGGCACCGTTAATCTACCCCGAAAATGCTACTAATATCCTAATCTGGTTTCAAAAGGAAAATATGTATTACAAAATGTAAAAAACACGGAACTTTGTGAGACAACTCAAAATTTACAAAAATAAAAAAAGGCCAGCTGGGCTGACCTTGTTATATATATGAATTTCTTATATTTAATGCCGAAAATTAGAAACTCGCGTTGCGTGGCGTGCGTGGGAAGGGGATAACGTCTCTTACATTTTGTACGCCGGTGACATAGGCGATTAATCGTTCGAAACCTAATCCAAAACCTGAATGCGGTACTGTGCCATAGCGACGCAGATCACGATACCACCAGTAATCTTCTTTATTCAGTCCCATCTCTGCGAGACGGGCATCCAGCACATCCAGACGCTCTTCACGCTGGGAACCACCGATAATTTCGCCAATGCCTGGCGCCAGTACGTCCATGGCGGCGACCGTTTTGCCATCGTCATTCATACGCATATAGAAAGCTTTGATGTCTTTCGGATAGTTTTTTACCACTACCGGCGCTTTAAAGTGTTTCTCTGCCAGATAACGTTCATGTTCGGAGGAGAGATCGATACCCCAGGAGACATCGTTTTCAAATTTCTGGCCGGAGGCTAACAAGATATTGACGGCATCGGTGTAATCGACCTGAGCAAAATCGGTGGTGACAAAACGTTCCAGGCGCGCAATGGCGTCTTTGTCTACACGCTCAGCAAAGAAGGCCATATCATCAGCGCGTTCGTCGAGCACCGCTTTAAAGACATACTTCAGCATCGCTTCCGCCAGTGCGGCGGCATCATCAAGCGTCGCGAAGGCAATTTCCGGCTCCAGCATCCAGAATTCAGCCAGATGGCGACTGGTATTGGAGTTTTCCGCACGGAAGGTCGGGCCAAAGGTGTAGATTTTTGACAGCGCGCTGGCGTAGGTTTCGCCATTCAGCTGGCCGGAAACCGTCAGGAAGGCCTCTTTACCAAAGAAATCTTCGCTGAAATCCACTTTACCCTGCGCGTCACGCGGCAGGTTTTCCAGATCCAGCGTCGAGACGCGGAACATTTCACCGGCGCCTTCGGTATCCGAAGCGGTGATCAGCGGCGTTGATACCCAGAAATAACCATTCTCATGGAAGAAGCGGTGCAGAGCCTGCGCCAGAGTATGGCGCACACGCGCCACGGCGCCAATCAGGTTAGTACGCGGGCGCAGGTGGGCGACTTCACGCAGATACTCGATGCTGTGGCGTTTGGCGGCCATCGGATAAGTATCAGGATCGTCAACCCAGCCGACGACTTCAACGGCGGTTGCCTGGATTTCAAACTGCTGGCCTTCGCCAGGCGAGGCAACGACTTTACCGGTGACAATCACTGAGCAGCCGGTGGTCAGGCGCAATATTTCATCCTGATAATTATTCAGAGAATTATTTACGACAGCCTGAACGGGATTAAAGCAGGAACCGTCATAAACGGCGACAAAGGAAATACCGGCTTTTGAATCTCTTCGGGTACGTACCCAGCCGCGTACGGTGACTTCGCTGTCAACCGCGACCCGGCCATGCAGTACATCCGCTACAGGCACTACGCTCATAAATTTCTCTCTTTAATTGTGATCTGATTTGAATATTAAGGGCCCCCAAATTGGGGGGTCTTGCTATGTTACTTGCCGTCAGGCAGGACACAAGAAGAATTAGCGGCAGAAGATAAGATTTCTTAAGGCGATAGCGTGCGCAAAGTGATGCCGGGGGCAACTCAGTTTGCCCCCGGCGGGTGTTAACTGGCTTTTTTCACCAGTGGCAGATCAAAGGCTTTACGCAGGGCGCGAACAAAAGCCTGATCCTGGCAGATGGTTTTCCCCGGGCTGTCGGAGAGTTTTGCCACCGGCTTACCATTACACTCAACCAGCTTGATAACGATATTCAGCGGCTTGACCTGCGGAATATCGCAGGTAAGGCGGGTACCAATACCGAAGATCACATTGGCGCGCTGACCAAAGTGACGATACAGACTGACCGCTTTTTCCAGATCCAGATTATCGGAAAATACCAGGGTTTTGCTGAGCGGGTCGATATCCAGCCGCTGATAATGGGCGATGGCTTTTTCACCCCATTCCAGCGGGTCGCCGGAATCATGGCGCAGCCCCTGATAGTGACTGGCAAACGCCGGCCCGAAATCCCGCAGGAAAGCATCCATGGTAATGCAGTCGGTTAAGGCGATGCCGAGTTGGCCGTCATACTCATCCAGCCATGCCTGCAACGCTGCGCGCTGGCTGTTGGCCAGTACCGGACTGATCTGCTGATGGGCCTGGAACCATTCATGGGCCTGGGTCCCCACCGGCGCAATGCCGAGCTTACGGGCGATATCGTAGTTACTGGAACCGACCAGCCACGGGAACTGCTGCTGCAGCGTGCTGACAATGGCCAGTTGCACCTCGCCAGAGAAGCGGCGGCGAGTACCGAAGTCCATTAGCTTAAAGCGCGACATATCAAGATCGGCGGTCAGAGTGTTAAATGCCGTCAGCTTACTGTGCAGATGTTCAACCGCCATCGCGCTGGTCACCCAGGGTGAGCGATGGCGATGCACCACTTCACTGATCAACGCCAGCAGCGGAACTTCCCACATGATCACTTCGCGCCACGGACCGGTGATGCGAATATCCAGTTTGCCCTGATGATTACGTACCCGCACCTGGGCGGGGTCGAAGCGGAAATCACGCAGCCAGTCGAGATAGTCCGGTTTAAAGAACGGCAGGCCGGAGAGGTAAACATACTCCTCATCACTCAGCGCCAGTGAAGCCATCAGGGCAATCTGCTGAGAAATTTCATCAGCATAAACACCCAGTAAATCGTCACCCCGGCAGCGAAACTCAGCCGCAACGGAAACGTTGTGATAGCGATGAAACACGGCTTGCTGCATATGTAGCTTATAAGCGTCAGTATCAAGCAGTGTCGTCAATATCGGGGAAGCGTGTCGTGTCATGGTGCGTTTCAGCATCCTCTCGCGCAGAGCGTTATCCCTGGTGATAAGTAAGATGTCTCAATTAAGAGGCGAAGTATAACCGGATATTATATTTAATGAACCCGATCACAGCACAAATCAGCCGGTTGGGTCGAGGTTAAAAAGTGCCATTGTTAATGGGATGTATCAATTGCTGCGATTGACGGCATTCGACGTGGCAACATGCACGTAACAGGAATAGACTTGAATGGATTAACTTTTATGACGTGAGAAGGATTCTATGACGCAACAGCCTCAAGCTAAATATCGCCATGATTATCGTGCGCCTGATTACACTATTACTGATATTGATCTGACTTTTAACCTTGATGCCAGCACTACTCAGGTGACGGCGGTGAGTCGGATCAAGCGCCTCGGCGCCAGCAATGCCGCATTGCGCCTGGATGGCGAAGATTTGACGCTGATTTCGCTGGAAATTGATGGCCAGCCGTGGCGTCATTATCAGCTGGAGGAGGGCGCGCTGCTCATTGAACAGCTACCAGAAGCCTTTACGCTAAAAATTGTTAACGAAATTCACCCGGATAAAAATACCGCGCTGGAAGGGCTGTATAAATCTGGTGAAGCACTCTGTACCCAGTGTGAAGCGGAAGGTTTCCGTCATATCACCTGGTATCTTGACCGTCCGGACGTACTGGCGCGTTTTACCACCACCATTATTGCCGAGCAGGCGCGTTATCCTTTCCTGCTATCCAACGGCAATCGCCTCGACAGCGGTACCATGGAAGACGGTCGCCACTGGATGAAGTGGCAAGATCCGTTCCCCAAACCCTGCTATCTGTTTGCGCTGGTCGCCGGTGATTTCGATGTGCTGCGTGACAGTTTCACTACCCGTTCGCAGCGTGAAGTCGCGCTGGAGATCTACGTCGATCGTGGCAATCTCGATCGCGCAGACTGGGCGATGACTTCGCTGAAAAACAGTATGAAATGGGATGAGGAGCGTTTTGGCCTCGAATACGATCTCGATATCTTTATGATCGTCGCCGTGGATTTCTTCAATATGGGGGCGATGGAAAATAAAGGCCTGAATGTCTTTAACTCCAAATATGTACTGGCAAAAGCGGAAACCGCCACCGATAAAGATTACCTCGGTATTGAAGCGGTGATTGGCCATGAGTATTTCCATAACTGGACCGGCAACCGTGTAACCTGCCGCGACTGGTTCCAGCTCAGCCTGAAAGAGGGGTTGACGGTATTCCGCGATCAGGAGTTCAGCTCCGATCTCGGTTCGCGTGCAGTTAACCGTATTGATAATGTGCGTGTCATGCGCGGTTCACAGTTCGCTGAAGACGCCAGCCCGATGGCGCATCCGATTCGTCCCGATCAGGTTATCGAGATGAATAACTTTTATACCCTGACGGTGTATGAGAAAGGCTCGGAAGTGATCCGCATGCTGCATACCTTACTGGGTGAAGAGAACTTTCAGAAAGGGATGCAGCTCTACTTTGAGCGCCATGATGGCAGCGCCGCGACCTGTGATGATTTTGTGCAGGCGATGGAAGATGCGTCGAATGTCGACCTGGCGCAGTTCCGCCGCTGGTATAGCCAGTCCGGTACGCCGGTGCTGTCGGTGCGTGACGACTACAATCCGGACCTTGAGCAGTACACCCTGCATGTCACGCAGATGACGCCGCCGACCGCCGACCAGAAAGAGAAGCTGCCGCTGCATATTCCGCTGGATATTGAACTGTATGATGGCGAAGGCAAGGTAATCCCGCTGCAGCATAACGGTCATGCGGTACACAACGTGCTGAATGTCACCGAAGAGTTCCAGACTTTTGTCTTTGATAACGTCTGGTTCCAGCCGGTGCCGTCACTGCTGCGCGAATTCTCCGCGCCGGTGAAGCTCGACTATAAGTGGAGCGATGCGCAACTGACCTTCCTGATGCGTCACGCCAGCAACGATTTCTCACGTTGGGATGCCGCGCAGAGTCTGCTGGCGACCTATATCAAATTGAATGTGGCGCGTCATCAGCAGGGACAGCCGCTGTCGCTGCCGTTGCACGTGGCCGATGCCTTCCGTGCGGTGCTGCTGGATGAAAACAGCGATCCGGCGCTGATGGCGCTGATTCTCAGCCTGCCGGGTGAGAACGAAATCGCCGAACTGTTTGAAATCATCGACCCTGAGGCCAATGCGGCAGTGCGTCATGCGCTGATGCTTACCCTGGCCACGGAGCTGGCGGATGAGTTGCTGGCGGTATATCGCGCGAATCACAGTAGTGAGTACCGGGTTGAGCATGCGGAGATTGGCAAGCGTGCGCTGAAAAATGTCTGTCTCAGCTATCTGGCGCTGAATGATGTGACGCTGGCGGAAAAGCTGGTGACCACCCAGTATCAGCAGGCGAACAATATGACCGACGCGCTGGCGGCGATGTCGGCAGCGGTGGCGGCGCAGTTGCCGTGTCGCACTGCGTTGCTGGCGGACTTTGATGATCGCTGGCACCAGGATGGCCTGGTAATGGATAAATGGTTTGTGCTACAGGCTACCAGCCCGGCGGCGGATGTGCTGTCCCGGGTACGTGAACTGCTGCACCACCGTTCCTTTAGTCTGGGAAATCCAAACCGCATTCGTTCACTGATTGGTGCTTTTGCCTCGGCGAATCCGGCGGCGTTCCATGCTATCGATGGCAGCGGCTATCAATTCCTGGTGGAGATCCTTAGCGATCTGAACACCCGCAACCCACAGGTTGCCGCACGAATGATTGAACCGTTGATTCGTCTGAAGCGTTACGATGCCACTCGTCAGGGGCTGATGCGTCAGGCGCTGGAACAGCTGAAAGGTCTGGATAAACTTTCCGGTGATCTGTATGAGAAGATCAGTAAAGCATTAAACGCGTAATAAATAGCGGGCGGCAAAATGCCGCCTGCACTCTCTGTTTTGTGATAACACCCTCATTTCTACCCCATCAATCGTTAAACACCATGTTTTCTTTGCCTGCGTCTGGATAAAATTACTCCTGCCATAAGGGATGGCAGGAATGACTGTAAAGGACTCACTATGCAAATCTGTCGGCTTGATTATCAAAATTTGTATGAAAATGGCGCAAAGGCCAGATTTCATTGCTATGGCGTGGGAGCATTTGAGGTGTTCTCAGGTGATCGTCCCTTTTCAAACATGCCAGAGTGTGCCGATATTCCTTATGCAGCTTTACCTCTCCGTGTGGTTCGGACTGTTTAGTTTTCAGATAATGAACGACTGGCTTTATGTCAACGGCGTCAGGCGTGGGCAGTTCAGGTTGCATCCGCTGCGCCCCAATGGCTCTGGTACTTCATGGGGTTGTATTACGTTTTTCCGTATGCATGATTTTGCTATGGTCAGGCAGGCATTGCTGAGCAGGAAAAAGGTTCGGGTTCCTGGTCACTCTGAGTTGATGGCTTATGGTCGTGTTGATGTGACAGGGAGCCGGGATTTTGGTTTATGCAAACTGCGCTAAGTACGGCAAAAAAACGTTAATCTTTCTGGTCTGTTTCTTTAGCATATTTATTGTGTCACGCCAGATCGGCCCATTGAAAAGTTTTCTCTATTCAACCTCTCTAATGCTGGAAACGATGCTATTCAATCTGGGCTGGAGGTTGCCAGGACAGGACAGTGAGGGGAGTTGGATCGAATTCTTCACCATTTTGTTTTATCTGTTAGTCATGACGATAATTTTATACAGATTAATTTCCCGCTGGTTGAAGCATTAAACGCGTAATAAATAGCGGGCGGCAAAATGCCGCCCGTTTTTAATCAGCCGCGGGCATAACGTTTTTCCGCTGGCGACGGCGCACGTTTCATTACCCGATCCAGCACTTCGGCTTCCAGCTCCGCCAGTTTCGCCGATCCCCGCCGTCGCGGGCGTGGCAGGTCAACCAGCAAATCCAGTCCGACATTGCCTTCCTCAATCAACAGTACCCGATCTGCCATCGCCACCGCTTCGCTGACATCATGGGTGACCAACAGTACGGTGAAGTGATGCTGCTGCCAGAGGGATTCGATGAGTCCCTGCATCTCAATACGTGTCAGCGCATCCAGCGCCCCCAGGGGTTCATCCAGTAACAGTAAACCGGGTCGATGAATCAGCGCCCGCGCCAGCGCCACACGCTGTTTCTGGCCGCCGGAAAGAGCGGCGGGCCACTCACCGGCGCGATCCGCCAGTCCGACCGCCGCAAGCGCATCCAGCGCTGCACTGCGCCAGGACTTACCGCGTAAACCGAGTCCGACATTATCAATCACGCTTTTCCACGGCAGCAGACGCGCATCCTGAAACATCAGGCGCGTATCATCGCGCGACGCGCTCAGGGGGGCACTCCCTGCCAGTAGCTCGCCGGAGCTGGTGGTTTCCAGCCCGGCCAGCAGGCGCAGCAGGGTGCTTTTACCACAGCCGCTGCGACCGACCACCGCCACAAACTGCCCGGCCGGAATATGCAGATTGATATTATTAAGAATAGTGCGTCCGCTGTACTGCTTACCGACACCATTAATCACCAGTGGCATACCGGCATTGAGACGCGCCGGAGAGGTTGCTAACTCGCTCATGCGTTTTCCTCTTTTAGTTGATATGCCGGATGCCAGCGTAGCCAGACACGCTCAAGCAGCAGCGCACTGACATCAGCCAGTTTCCCGAGCAGGGCGTAAAGAATAATGGCGACCACCACCACATCGGTTTGCAAAAATTCACGCGCATTCATTGCCAGATAGCCAATGCCGGAATTGGCTGAAATGGTTTCGGCGACAATCAGTGTCAGCCACATCAGGCCGAGGCCAAAGCGCACGCCGACCATAATGGATGGCAGGGCGCCTGGCAGGATCACCTGCACAAACAGGCTCCAGCCCGACAGGCCATAACTGCGCGCCATTTCCACCAGACCGCTGTCGATGTTACGAATGCCATGCCAGGTATTCAGATAGATGGGGAACAGGGTACCGAGGGCGACCAGAAAGATTTTGGCGGTTTCATCAATACCAAACCACAGGATCACCAGCGGGATCAGCGCCAGATGCGGCACATTGCGCAGCATCTGAATCGATGTATCCAGCAGGCGTTCACCCCAGTGCGACATGCCGGTAATCAGTCCCAACAGCAGGCCTATCGAACCGCCGATACTGAAACCGATCACCGCACGCCAGCCGCTGATCGCCAGATGTTGCCACAACTCCCCGCTGGCGGATAAACGCCAGAAGGTGAGCACAATATTTTCCGGCGACGGCAAAATGCGCGTCGACAACCACCCGTTTTGCGAGGCAACTTGCCAGACTACAATCAGTAGTGCCGGCAGTGCCCAGGGAACCAGCTGGTTAACCACCCGGTTGCGTCGCTTGCTCATCGTCACCTCTTAGCTTTGCGATACTTTTTGCGGGGCGAAGCCATGTGCCACTGCTTCACCGTGGGCTGATATTTTAGACGGCTGTGGGATCGTCGGCACGTTCAGGTCCAGATGTGGGAACAGCAGTTCGCCGACGCGATAAGCTTCTTCCAGATGGGGATAGCCGGAGAGAATAAAGGTCTCAATCCCGAGGTCGGCATATTCCTGCATCCGCGCCGCCACCGCCTCACCATCACCCACCAGCGCAGTACCGGCGCCGCCGCGTACCAGACCGACACCGGCCCACAGGTTCGGGCTGATTTCCAGCTTGTCACGGCGTCCGCCATGCAGGGATGCCATACGTTGCTGGCCCACTGAATCGGTACGGGCAAAGGCCTGCTGCGCTTTGGCAATGGTGGCATCGTCAAGATGGGAGATCAGCCGCTCAGCCGCCTGCCAGGCTTCTTGATTGGTTTCGCGTACGATGACGTGCAGACGGATACCAAAACGCACGCTACGCCCCTGTGCCGCCGCTTTAACGCGTACCGTTTCAATTTTCTCTTTCACCTGTGCCGGAGGTTCCCCCCAGGTCAGATAAACATCCACCTGCTCTGCGGCCAGATCCTGCGCCACATCCGAGGAGCCGCCAAACCACAGCGGCGGACGCGGTTGCTGCACCGGTTTAAACATCAGGCGCGCACCGCGCACATGAATATGCTTGCCTTCATAATCGACGGTTTCTCCTTCCAGCACCCGGCGCCAGACGCGGGTAAACTCTGCCGATTCGGCATAGCGCTCGCGGTGGTCGAGAAACACGCCGTCTCCGGCCAGCTCTTCAGGATCGCCGCCGGTGACCAGATTAAACAGGGTGCGGCCATTAGAGAGGCGGTCAAGGGTTGCTGCCTGACGCGCAGCCTGAGTAGGGGAGATCACCCCCGGTCGCAATGCCACCAGAAAACGCAGACGCTGGGTTACCGGGATCAACGAAGCCGCGACCAGCCACGCATCCTCACAGGAGCGACCGGTCGGGATCAGTACGCCAGCAAAACCCAGACGATCGGCAGCCTGGGCAATCTGCTGCAGGTAGCCGTGATCAACCGGACGTGCACCCTCAGCGGTACCAAGATAATGGCCATCACCGTGAGTAGGCAGAAACCAAAAAACGGAAAGACTCATGATGCGCTCCTTTATGGGTTTACCGGGCTGTCGTGCCAGATGCGATCGGCAATATTGACTTTCACCGGCATTAAATGATTTTCATAAAACAGATCGGCGGTCTGTTGCTGCGCTTTGACAGTTTTCTCATCGACCGGCGTAATTGCCGTTGGCGGACGGTGGCTGAGATAGCTGGCAATCACCGGTTTCGGCAAGCCCATCGCCTGCGCCAGCAGGTCGATGCTTTGTTCAGTCTGCGTACGCGTCAGGGCATCTGCCTGAGTAAAAGTATCCAGTACCTGACGAACAAAGGCGCCATGGGCATGGGTAAAAGTACGGCTGGCGAGATAGAAGGAGCCGGTCTGATTCAGATCGGTGCCATCTTTTAACACCCGGACATCGCCCTGCAACCATGCCGCAGAGTAGTAAGGATCCCAGATCGCCCAGGCATCCACGTCGCCTTGCTGGAATGCCGCGCGGGCATCGGCCGGCGTCAGATAAGTAGCTTTGATATCGCTGAAACTCAGACCGGCCTGGCGTAGCGCGCGTAGCAGCAGATTGTGGGAGCTGGAACCTTTCTGAAAGGCAACTTTATGCCCTTTCAGGTCCGCCACGGTGTTCAGCGGGCTGTTTTTCGGCACCAGAATCACTTCCGCTTTTGGCTTTGGTGGCTCCACGCCGACATACAGCAGGTCAGCGCCGGCGGCCTGGGCAAAAATCGGTGGAATATCGCCGGTGCTGCCGATATCAATGCTGCCGACATTCAGCGCCTCCAGCATTTGCGGTCCGGCGGGGAATTCAACCCAGCGGATGTCAGTGGCGGGAAATCTTTTCTCCAGTAACTGATGGGATTTCGCCAGCACCATGCTGACCGACCCCTTTTGATAGCCAATACGGAACTGTGCGGGGGCTGGCGCATCGGCGCTGGCCTGGCCGCTGAAAGCCAGCAAGGCGCTCAGTGCGACGCCAGAAAGCAGGGAAGTTAATCCTTTCATACCGGGCTCCTTATACTGCGGTGGCCAGCGTATGATGTCGTCTTGACAGCGCCTGCCAGAAGGCATCCAGCGACTCATCCAGACGCGCGGCCAGCACCTGATTCACTTCCGGCTGGCGATCGTAATGGGTGATTTGCGAATCATCAGCAAAAACGCCGTGTAACACTTCCTGCGCCTTCAGCGCGTTCAGTACCGGCTTCAGGGCGTAATCCACCGCCAGCATATGCGCGACAGTGCCGCCCGTCGCCAGCGGTAATACCACTTTATGCTCGAGTGCGCGCTCGGGCAGCAGATCCAGTAGGGTTTTCAGCGCGCCAGAGAACGAAGCTTTATATACGGGCGTGGCGACAATTACCCCGTCGGCACTCTCCAGGTCCTGTTTCAGCGCCAGCAGAGCGGGTGAGTCAAAACGCGCGTAGAGTAAGTCTTCAGGCTGGAAGTTGTGCAGATTCCATGGAATCACTTCAACGCCACGCTTTTCCAGCTCCGTCTGGCAAAGGGTTAACAGTGCCGTGGAGCGTGAAGGATAGCGAGGGCTTCCCGCCAGAGTAATAACGCGCATAAAGACTCCTTATAACTAAAAGTTATTGATTAATCTTAATTCAGAACAGATGAGGTTATCCTGACAGAGGCGCGGGAGGCGATTAAATGATTTATCCGGGAAATCTAAGTCAGATTTGAGATAAGAAGTGCAATCAGCGGCATGCTGTGGGAAAACGTTTGCGTTTATTTCACCTGATTTGTTTCAGATCCTGTTTTTTCTTCTCTTTATCCCGGATAATACCGCCCCGATTTGCCATCGGGAATTCAGGAGTATGCATGTACTATCCTTTCGTTCGTAAAGCGCTGTTTCAGCTCGATCCAGAGCGGGCGCATGAACTGACTTTTCAGCAGTTACGCCGACTTTCCGGCACCCCATTTGAAGCCTTAATCCGGCAGAAATTACCGTCCAGACCGGTAAAATGTATGGGGCTGACGTTTAAAAATGCATTAGGACTTGCCGCAGGGCTGGATAAGGATGGCGAGTGCATTGATGCTTTAGGCGCCATGGGCTTTGGGTTTGTTGAGGTCGGCACCGTGACGCCACGCCCGCAGGCTGGTAATGACAAGCCACGTTTGTTCCGTATTGTTGCCGCCGAAGGGATCATCAACCGGATGGGTTTCAACAATCTGGGCGTCGATCATCTGATCGAAAACGTCAAGAAATCGCACTTCACTGGCATTCTCGGCATTAATATCGGCAAGAATAAAGACACGCCGGTAGAGCAGGGCAAAGATGATTATTTAATTTGCATGGAGAAGGTCTATCCCTATGCGGGTTATATTGCCATCAATATCTCTTCGCCGAACACCCCGGGTTTACGTAGCCTGCAATATGGGGAAGCATTAGACGAGCTGTTGGCGGCGATTAAAATAAAGCAGAAAGATCTGGAAAAAATCCATCACAAATATGTGCCGGTAGCGGTAAAGATCGCGCCGGATCTGTCGGAAGAGGAGTTGATCCAAATAGCCGGCAGCCTGCTGCGTCATAATATTGATGGTGTGATCGCCACCAATACCACCCTCGATCGTTCTCTGGTTGCCGGTTTAAAAAATTGTGACGAGGCGGGAGGTTTAAGCGGGCGTCCGGTTCAGTTACGCAGTACGGAAGTGATTCGCCGTCTGGCTCAGGAGCTGGAAGGCCGCATTCCGATTATCGGTGTCGGCGGCATTGATTCACTGGTTGCTGCGCGTGAGAAAATCGCGGCCGGCGCCACGCTGGTGCAAATATATTCCGGCTTTATCTTTAAAGGTCCGTCGCTTATTAAAGAGATTGTGACGCAATTGTGACCTGCCGATAGAGCAATTCTGCGCTAAATTGGCCAGAGGCTTTATTTCTGCCTCTGGCTCGTTTATATTTTATCCCATTCAGTCATTATTTAGTCTATTATTCATTTTGCCGTTGAGTTTCGTTTTGTATCTGCAAGGTGCAGGAGAGCGGCGTTAGTAACAATTTATTTCTTAAAGGGCGTACCATGAGAATTAAACCTGACGACAACTGGCGTTGGTTTTTTGACGCAGAGCACGATCGAATGATGCTCGATCTGGCGGATGGTATGCTATTCCGTTCCCGTTTCCCGCGCAAAATGCTCACCCCTGATGCTTTTGCCGTGTCGGGTTTCTGCGTTGATGATGCTGCGCTGTTCTTTACCTTCGATGAAAAGTGCCGCATGGCGGATCTGAATGCCGATCAGCGTGCGGAACTGGTACTGAATGCGCTGGTGGCCACCCGCTTCCTGAAACCGCTCATGCCTAAAAGCTGGCATTTTGAAAGTTATCACCACGCTGAATGGCGTCCGGGTGAGGGCGATATGGTACGGGTTAAGCTGTGTGAAAATGGCCAGCTGGCGTGTTTACTGGTGGTGGAAAGCGGTGAAAATGCCGCGCTTTGTCTGTTGGCGCAAAGTCAGCTAACCCTGGCGGGACGTAATATGGTGCTGGGCGATGCGATCAAAGTTATGCATGACCGCCTGCTGCCCCAGGCAAAAAAAGAAGCCTTGCGCTACGACCAGGCGGTATAACGGCGGCAGCCATACATGACTGCCCTGCATAATTACGCCCGGCGCTAAATAAATCTGTCAGGTCAGTTCTATATCGCCAGCCGGAATACAACTACACGCCAGAATAGTGCCATCGTTACGAATGGCGCCCTGCTTCATGGCTCTGACCTCGCCGGAAACCAGCGTCATTTTACAGCTGCCACAGATGCCGGCGCGGCAGGAGTAGGGGATACTGTGTCCCTGCATCTCTAACTGCTCCAGTAAAACCTGCTGGTTATTACCGCTGAAACTGCCGCCCTGATAACCAATGGTAACGTTGCCTGCCGCCTGCGGTGTGACCTGCAGGGTTTCCACTACCTTGCCGGCGCCATACGGGCGCGGTGGTTTGCTTTTCAGCACTTCAAGCTGGTCGCCAACACGGATAACACCGCTGTTGCGTGCAATCAGATTCAGGCCAAAATCAACATCACCACTGTCATCCAGTGCGCTACGGAAAGA
The DNA here is from genome assembly GCF_047308185.1 of Pantoea sp. B65. NCBI lineage: Bacteria > Pseudomonadati > Pseudomonadota > Gammaproteobacteria > Enterobacterales > Erwiniaceae > Pantoea > Pantoea sp. B65. Next base: position 175,302 of record NZ_JAHXPU010000041.1, on the reverse strand, counting down.
TTGTAAGCTGGTCAGCGGCTCGCCGCCGGGATGTTTGCGTCCGCGCTCCGGACTGACAGTGGTGAATATGCAGCGACTGCAGGGTTTCGGCACCTCAAAAGTAATATCGCCAATGCGTATCACCGACCAGCTATCTTCCGCCCAGGGCGCGGCGCCAGTCACCACCAGGTTTGGACGAAACTGCTCCACTTTGACGCTGGCCGGACAGCGCTGCTGCAAATCGAACAAAGAGGCATCGTTAACCAGCAGAAACGGATAGCCGTCGGCAAATCCCAGCGGCACTTCAGGCTTTTTCTTCACCCGGCGCGTCATTTCCGCGCCAACCCAGCGCAGCTGTACCGGACGCGGAAAGAAGCCGCTCAGCCAGCGATTAATACTTTCCGGGGCGATCAGCGCGGTAAAATGGTTGCCCCAGACTTCAGTCGGCGCGGATTCAGCCGCGAAATCAGTAAAGCGCACGTTGGCGCTGCTGCCATCCGGCGCGCTCAGCCAGAGACCCTCCAGCGTCAGCGCCGGGGTAAATAGCACCATTTGCGGAAACTGGCGGGCGGTAATAAATTTTCCATCAGGCTCGGTGATCATAAAGATACGATCAAAAGCGAGGCCGCTTTCCAGCACCCGGGCGTGGGAAAGCTGTAGTCCGCGCATCGATTTAACCGGATGAATAAACAGGCGTGACAGAGTGACAGATGTTGTATGCATAAGCTTTTTGATGATTTGAAATAGTGATAAAAGCATACCTTTATTCAGCGATTTCCACACTATAACAAGCTGCGGATTTTGCCATTGATTGCAGGGAGTGCTGTGACGCAAATAATATGATTTCAGCAGGTAAACAACCCTCTCACCGTACAAATGCTAATTGATTCGGTAATATCAGGCCGCTGGGGTGATTAAAGCTGATAAAACCTTGCAGCAGCGCCAGGGATGGGGCAGATGTCCCGCTGATCGCTAGCGTTCTGTTGCCCGCGAGGCTGCCACCCCGAAGATAGCTTGCAGCGTGATGGTCAATATTTATGACATGCGCCCGTGATTAGCTATAATGCGCAACAATTTTCTCAGGACAGTAAGTGACGATATGAATTCTCTGTTTGCCAGTACGGCGCGTGGGCTCGAAGAGCTATTAAAAAGTGAACTGGAAGCGCTGGGTGCGCATGACTGTCAGGTCGTCCAGGGCGGCGTACATTTTCAGGGAGACGATCGTTTACTCTATCAGAGCCTGATGTGGAGTCGGCTGGCGTCGCGCATTCTGTTGCCGTTAAGCGAATGTGGCGTCTACAGCGACCTCGATCTCTATCTTGGCGCCCAGGTGATTGACTGGACGGCGATGTTTGACAGCGACCGTACCTTTGCCGTGCACTTTAGCGGCACCAATGAGGTGATTCGCAACAGCCAGTTTGGTGCGCTGAAGGTGAAAGATGCCATTGTCGACAGTTTTACGCGCAAAAATCTGCCGCGTCCGAATGTCGATCGTGAACAACCTGATATTCGCGTAAACGTCTGGCTGAATAAAGATACCGCCAGCATTGCCCTCGATTTGAGCGGCGACGGGCTGCATATGCGTGGCTATCGTCAGCAGGCTGGCCAGGCGCCGTTAAAAGAGAACCTGGCCGCAGCGATTGTGATGCGCTCTGGCTGGCAGGCGGGCACCCCGATGATCGATCCGATGTGTGGTTCCGGCACGCTGCTGATCGAAGCCGCGATGATCGCCAGCGACCGTGCTCCGGGTCTGCATCGTACCCACTGGGGCTTCCTCGGCTGGAACCAACATAACGACGCGCTATGGCGCGAAGTGGCCAGCGAAGCCCAGGTGCGTGCGCGTCGTGGCCTGCAGGAGACTACGTCACGTTTCTGGGGTTATGACAACGACCCACGGGTGATGGAACGTGCGCGCGCCAATGCGCGTCGTGCCGGGCTGGCGGATTTAATTAGCTTTGAGGTGCAGGATGTCTTAAAGCTGGCGAACCCGTTGCCGGAAGGTCCGGCCGGTACGGTATTGAGTAACCCGCCTTACGGCGAACGTCTGGAAAGCGAACCGGCGCTGATTGCGCTGCACAGCCAGCTGGGGCGCATTATGAAAAGCCACTTTGGCGGCTGGAATCTGTCGCTGTTCAGCGCCTCGCCGGAACTGTTAAGTTGTTTACAGCTGCGCGCTGAGCGGCAGTTTAAAGCGAAAAATGGTCCGCTGGATTGTGTGCAGAAAAACTATCAGCTGGTTGCCAGCACCACCGCTGGCGGCGTGGCGCAGATTGCGGAAGATTATGCGAACCGCCTGCGCAAAAATCTGAAGAAGCTGGAAAAGTGGGCGAAACAGGAAGGCATCGAGTGCTACCGCATTTATGACGCCGATCTGCCAGACTATAATGTGGCGGTCGATCGTTACGGTGACTGGGTGGTGATTCAGGAGTATGCTCCGCCAAAAACCATCGATCCCAATAAAGCCCGCCAGCGTCTGTTTGATGTGATTTCAGCCACGCTCAGCGTGCTCGATCTGCCCGCTAATAAGCTGGTAATGAAAACGCGTGAAAAGCAGAAGGGCAAAAGCCAGTATCAGAAACTTGGCGAGAAGGGCGATTTCTTCGAAGTTTCCGAATTTAATGCCAAATTATGGGTTAATCTGACCGACTACCTCGACACCGGTCTGTTCCTTGACCACCGTATCGCCCGTAAAATGCTGGGGCAAATGAGTAAAGGAAAAGATTTCCTCAACCTGTTTGCCTATACCGGTAGCGCCAGTGTGCATGCCGGACTGGGTGGCGCGCGCAGTACCACCACGGTGGATATGTCACGTACCTATCTGGAATGGGCAGAACGCAACTTACGTCTGAACGGACTCACTGGCCGTCAGCATCGTCTGATGCAGGCCGATTGTCTTAGCTGGTTGCGGGAAAGCGATGAGCAGTTCGACCTGATCTTTATCGATCCGCCGACCTTCTCAAATTCAAAACGTATGGAAGAGAGCTTTGATGTGCAGCGCGACCATCTCGCGCTAATGACCGACCTGAAACGTCTGTTGCGTAAGGGCGGCACCATCATGTTCTCCAATAACAAGCGCGGATTCAAAATGGATCAGCAGGGGCTGTCAGACCTCGGTCTGAGTGCGCAGGAAATCACGGCAAAAACCCAGTCACAGGATTTTGCCCGCAACCGTCAAATTCATAACTGCTGGCTGATTACTCACGCTGGTAAGGAATAAGTTTTATGTCACTGATCAGTATTCATGGCGCTTACCTGTCATTCAGCGATGCGCCGCTGTTGGATAACACTGAACTTCATATTGAAGAGAATGAGCGTGTCTGCCTGGTAGGCCGTAACGGCGCCGGAAAGTCGACGCTAATGAAGATAATCAACGGTGAACAGCCGCTGGACGATGGCCGTATTATTTACGAACAGGATCTGATTGTGGCGCGTCTGCAACAGGATCCGCCACGTAATGTGCAGGGGACGGTGTATGACTTTGTCGCCGAAGGCGTGGCCGAGCAGGCCGAACATCTGAAGGCTTATCACGCGATCTCCCATATTGTGATGGAAGATCCCAGCGATAAAAACCTGAATGAGATGGCGCGTTTGCAGACCATTCTTGACCATCAGAACCTGTGGCAGCTTGAAGGGCGCATCAATGATGTGCTGGAACAGATTGGCCTCGAGGCGGATGCGCTGCTTTCATCACTCTCCGGTGGCTGGCTGCGTAAAGCGGCGCTCGGGCGCGCGTTGGTCAGCAACCCGCGGGTGCTGATGCTGGATGAGCCGACCAACCACCTGGATATTGAAACTATCGACTGGCTGGAAGGTTTCCTGAAAACTTTCCAGGGCAGCATTGTTTTTATTTCCCATGACCGTTCTTTTATCCGCAATATGGCGACACGCATTGTCGATCTGGATCGCGGCAAGCTGGTCTCCTGGCCAGGTGATTACGATCAGTATCTGCTGGGTAAAGAGGAAGCGCTGCGCGTTGAAGAGATGCAGAATGCTGAATTCGACCGCAAACTGGCCCAGGAAGAGGTGTGGATCCGTCAGGGTATTAAGGCACGCCGCACGCGTAACGAAGGCCGTGTACGTGCGTTAAAAGCCTTGCGCCGCGAACGTTCAGAGCGTCGTGAAGTGATGGGCAAAGCCAATATGTCGGTGGGAGAGGCCTCACGCTCCGGTAAGATTGTCTTTGAGCTGGAAAATGTTGATTACAGCGTCTCCGGCAAGCAACTGGTGAAAGGGTTCTCCGCTCAGGTACAGCGTGGTGATAAAATCGCGCTGGTGGGGCCGAACGGCTGTGGTAAAACCACGCTGTTGAAACTGATGCTGGATCAGCTGAAAGCTGATAGCGGTCGCGTGCATATTGGTACTAAGCTGGAAGTGGCTTATTTCGATCAGCACCGTGCGGAGCTGGATCCGGACCGTACGGTGATGGATAACCTTGCTGAAGGTAAACAGGAAGTGCTGGTGAACGGTAAACCGCGCCATGTGCTCGGTTATCTGCAGGACTTCCTGTTCCATCCTAAACGCGCTATGACGCCGGTACGTGCGCTGTCAGGCGGGGAGCGTAATCGTTTGTTGCTGGCGCGTCTGTTCCTGAAACCCAGTAACCTGATGATCCTCGATGAACCCACCAACGATCTCGACGTGGAAACGCTGGAGTTGCTGGAAGAGCTGATCGATGGCTATCAGGGCACGGTGTTGCTGGTCAGCCACGATCGTCAGTTTGTCGATAATACCGTTACCGATTGCTGGATCTTTGAAGGCAATGGTGAGATTGGCTGCTTTGTTGGCGGCTATCACGATGCCCAGCTGCAGCGTGCGGCTTATAAGCAGACCCGTGCCGCCAGCAAACCAATCACCGCTGGCAAAACGGACAGCGCGAAAAGCGAAGCTGTTAAACGTCCGGCCAGCAAACTCAGCTATAACCTCCAGCGTGAACTGGAGTTGTTGCCGCAAAAGCTGGAAGAGCTGGAGAATAAAATCAGCGCTCTGCAGGCGCAGATGGGCGATGCCAGCTTCTTTAACCAGCCGCATGACAAGACCCAACCGGTACTGGATGCGCTGGCAAACACCGAGCAGGAGCTGGAAACCGCCTTTGAGCGTTGGGAATACCTTGAATCCCTGAAAAACGGTGCCTGAAACTACGGGAGAAAAAGGGTATGTGCGCGTCGGACCACACGCATCAATGGATGCTTTGCCCTCAATGTGACCTGATGACACAGCTGCCGGTAATCCATCCCGGCAGCAAGGCGAGCTGTCCGCGCTGTCACACCACATTAGTCTCAAACTGGATTGAGCCGCGCAAGCGGCCAACCGGCTATGTGATTGCCGCGCTTTTTATGCTGCTGCTCGCCAATCTCTTTCCCTTTGTTAACATGCAGGTCGCCGGCCTGAGCAGCCAAATCACCCTGATGCAGATCCCACAGGTGATGGTTTCCGAAAACTACAGCAGTCTTGCAACGCTATTTCTGCTGTTGGTGCAGGCCGTCCCGGCGTTCTGCATGGTGGCGATTCTGCTGCTGGTCAATCAGGTGCGTATGCCGTCAGGATTACGGCGCTGGATGGCGCGCATCCTGTTTCAGCTGAAAAGCTGGGGCATGGCGGAGATCTTTCTTGCTGGCGTACTGGTCAGTTTTGTAAAACTGATGGCCTATGGCGATATCGGTATCGGCAACAGTTTTGTACCCTGGTGTCTGTTTTGTATGCTACAGCTGCGTGCTTTTCAGTGTGTCGATCGGCGCTGGTTGTGGCAACGAGTGACGCCAATGCCGCCATTACCGGTGAAACCGGTGGCGGGGATTAGCGGTCTGCGGCAGGGCGTGCGCTCCTGCCGTTGCTGCACCGCTATCCTGCCTGTCGATCAACTCCACTGTTCACGCTGCGGTACTGCTGGTCATGCCCGGCGCAAACATAGCCTGCAGTGGACGCTGGCGCTGTTGATTACCTCGCTGGTGCTCTATATTCCCGCCAACCTGATGCCGATTATGGTGACCGAAGCGCTTGGTAACCAGATTAACTCTACGATTATGGCCGGGGTGATCCTGCTATGGAGTGATGGTTCTTATCCGGTGGCGCTGGTGATCTTTATTGCCAGTATTATGGTGCCGACACTGAAGATGATTGCCATCGGCTGGTTGTGCTGGGATGCGCAAGGGTATGGCCGTCATGATGGCGAAAAGATGCATCTGATTTATGAAGTGGTTGAATTTGTCGGACGTTGGTCGATGATTGACGTATTTGTTATTGCCGTGCTCTCTGCGCTGGTGCGCATGGGGCGGTTAATGAGTATTTATCCCGCACAGGGAGCGCTATTGTTTGCGATGGTGGTCATTCTGACCATGTTCGCCGCAATGACCTTTGATCCGCGCTTAACCTGGGATCGAGTACGCGAAAAAAGTCTTAAGGAGCCGAGCGTTGACGGAAAATAATCACGGCGTCGCCAAAGTCGAGCAGATCAAACGCTGGTCGCCCGTCTGGATCATTCCGATCGTTACCATTCTGATTGGGGCATGGATCCTGTTTTATCACTTCAGCCATCAGGGGCCGGAAGTCACTCTGATTACCACCAATGCCGAAGGGATTGAAGGGGGTAAAACCACCATCAAAAGCCGTAGCGTGAATGTGGGCATCGTTGAAAGTGCGGTACTGAGTGATGACCTGCACCATGTTGAAATCAAGGCGCGCATGAATTCCGGTATGGAAAAACTGTTGCATGCGGATAGCGTCTTTTGGGTCGTGAAACCACAGATTGGCCGTGAAGGGGTGTCAGGACTGGGAACACTACTCTCTGGCGCCTATATCGAACTTCAGCCGGGTAGCAAAGGGGATAAACCGGACCGCTATGATCTGCTGGATGCGCCCCCGCTGGCGTCACCTGATGCAAAAGGGATCCGTATTAACCTCGACAGTATGAAGGCTGGTCAGCTGAACGCAGGCGATCCGGTGCTGTTCCGTGGCTACCGCGTGGGTTCCGTGGAGACCAGTAATTTCGATGCTGATAAACGCGTCATGCGCTATCAACTGTTTGTTAGCGCCCCCTACGATCGTCTGATTACCAGTAATGTGCGTTTCTGGAAAGACAGTGGTATTGCGGTGGATATGTCAGCATCAGGGATGCGTGTGGAAATGGGCTCGCTGACCACCTTGTTCAGCGGCGGCGTTAGCTTTGATGTGCCGGATGGGCGCGAACTGGGTATGCCGGCGGAAAATAATGCGGAATATCAGTTGTTCGACGATCAGCGCAGTATTCAGGATTCGCTCTATACCGAGCATACCGATTTTGTCATGTTCTTTAGCGACTCAATTCGTGGTCTGCAGCCGGGAGCCCCGGTCGAGTTCCGCGGTATTCGTCTCGGAACCGTGGCGCAAGTGCCGTTCCTGGTGCCGGGTACCAATCAGGAGTTGAATACCGATTACCGTATACCGGTGCTGATCCGTATTGAACCTGAGCGTTTCCTTGACCGTCTGGGTAAGGGTTTCAGTCTTGAGCAGCATCTGCAGGAAGGTAAGAAACGCGGCCTGCGCGCCTCACTGAAGTCCGCTAACCTGTTGACCGGTTCACTGTATATCGATCTCGATTTCTATGAGGGGTTGAAACCCTATGCCGGTCCGGCTACGGCTGGCGGTTATGAGATTATCCCGACCACCAGTGGTGGCCTGAACCAGATTCAGCAGAAACTGATGGCGGTACTGGATAAGGTTAACGCGTTGCCGTTGAACCCGATGATCAATGAGGCAACCAATACTCTGGCAGAAAGTCAGCGCACATTACGTGAATTGCAGAAGACCCTTGATAACCTTAATCAGATCACTTCCAGCCAGTCGATGAAGGATCTGCCGCAGGATATGCAGCAGACCTTACGTGAACTGAATCGCAGCATGAAGGGCTTCCAGCCTGGCTCCCCGGCTTACAATAAAATGGTCGGTGATATGCAGCGTCTGGATCAGGTACTGCGTGAACTGCAGCCGGTATTGAAAACGCTAAACGGTAAGAGCAATGCGCTGGTGTTTGAAGCGAAACCCGGTCAGGACCCACAGCCGAAGAGGGCGAAACAATGATGAAATGGATTCCGCTGGCCATGGCGCTGGCGTTGAGCGCCTGTAGCAGCACGCCAGAGACCACTTACTATCAACTGCCGGCGGCGTCCGCCGGCCAGTCTGACAGCGCTGGCAGCGCCAGCTCTCCGCCGCTGCTGTGGGTCGAGCATGTTTCGGTGCCGGATTATCTCGCCGGTAATGGTGTGGTTTATCAGACCAGTGATGTGCAGTATGTTATCGCGGCTAATAATCTGTGGGCCAGTCCGCTGGACCAGCAGTTACAGCAGACGCTGGTCAGTAATCTTAGCGCCGCGCTGCCGCAGTGGATTGTTTCGGCTTCGCCGGTGGGGGAACAGCACGATACGCTCAATGTTAACATCAGCGGTTTTCATGGTCGCTATGACGGCAAGGTTATCGTGAGCGGCGAGTGGCTTTTGCAGCATAACAACCAGCTGATTAAACGGCCATTCCAGCTTGCACTGGCGCAAAATGAAGATGGTTACGATGCGTTAGTAAGAACGCTGGCTAAAGGATGGCAGCAGGAAGCGCAGCAAATTGCTAATGAGATATCCCGCTTAAAACAGAAATAATTTTTCTTTAGCGCTAAGTCCTTGATTGTCAGTGGGAGACCATTTTTGAGAATCAGGGGCTTTTTATTTTCAAATTCAAGTGGTTAGAAAGTGTTTTTCTGCCGCGATTCTCTGACCTGACTGATAATTTTAAGCCAAATTTATGACATTGGCGTGAATTTTGCGCATTGATCTTTCTAATTTTAGAATGTAGAACTTAAATGTGGCTGCACATTCTGTGACCACTGTTTTCTTTGATACCAAATTCCAGCAGACCTGAATGAGGGAAACGAGGCATGATGAAGAGACAGAAACGTGACCGCCTGGAACGGGCGCACTCACGGGGTTATCAAGCGGGAATCACCGGACGCTCAAAAGAGATGTGTCCCTATCAGTTGATTGATCAACGATCTCACTGGTTGGGAGGTTGGCGACAAGCCATGGAGGACAGAGCGGTTACCGTGTAACTGACTGTTTATTTAAGGGAAGTTAACCTCCGCTGAGTGCGGAGGTTTTCGTTTCTGGCGTTCGGAAAATGCCAGCCGACAATTATAATGATTTTGTGATAATCGGCGTCATTAGCGCTACCAGTACCGGGATGATTAACGAAGTCAGCAGAATGCCCAATAACCACTTCTGGAATGATTCAAACCGCGTATTGATAGCCTCAAACTGAGCGCTGAACCTGGTGTCCATTGCATCAAATCGGGTACTGAACCTGGTGTCCATTATATCAAATCGGGTACTGACCTTTGCGTCCAGTGCATCAATTTGGCTACTGACCTTTGCGTCCAGTGCATCAATTTGGCTACTGACCTTTGCGTCCAGTGCATCAATTTTGTCATTGAACTTTGCGTCCATTGCATCAATTTGGCTACTGAACTTTGCGTCCATTGCATCAAATCGGGTACTGAACTTTGCGTCCATTGCATCAAATCGGGTACTGAACCTTGTGTCCATTGCATCAAATCGGGTACTGAACCTTGTGTCCATTGCATCAAATCGGGTACTGAACTTTGCGTCCGTTGCGTCAAATCTGGCATTGACTGATTCAAACTTGCTATCCAGCTTTTCTTCTACTGTCTTCACATCCGAACGAAGCTCACGGATATCCTGCTTCATATCAGTGAGGGTGATATCGATATGTCGGACATCTGACTCAAGCCTTGCAACTCTGGACTCCATACCATCATCTCCGCTACCCCCGCTATGTCTGGGAGCCTTCCAGTCAGCTACTGTCGATTTAGTCTGATTTCTGCTCATATTTTACTCGCTGCTTCCTTTCTTGTCATGGGTATCTATCCACTGATAAACAGGGCGTACAGAAAACGCATCGCTGCAACTGCCAGAGTATGCGACTTGTTGACGCCTATCTTATCCATACCTGAACAGCGCGCAATAAAATGATCTTTTTTTTACAAAGGGTTAATTATTCAATTAAATCATATTATTAACAGTATAAGGTGATGAGGTTCAGGACGTGAAAAGGGAGAAAGGAAGGAGTGTAACCGGGGGGTGGCAAGCGATGGTACGAGAAACGCGGTAAGCGGAAAGGCCCTGATAGCATGTGTTATCAGGGCCTGGCAGGCTAAATTTAGAAAGCGGTGGTATCTTTAAACAGGCCGACTTTCAGGTCGGTAGCGTTATAAATAACATGACCATCTACCAACACTTCACCATCAGCTACACCCATCACCAGTTTGCGGTTGATCACGCGCTTAAAGTGAATGCGATAGGTCACTTTCTTCGCGGTCGGCAGAACCTGACCGGTGAATTTCACTTCGCCGACGCCCAGTGCGCGGCCTTTGCCTTCCGCACCCAGCCAGCCAAGGTAAAACCCTACCAGCTGCCACATAGCATCGAGGCCTAAGCAGCCAGGCATAACCGGATCACCGATAAAATGACAGCCGAAGAACCACAGGTCCGGATTGATATCCAGTTCCGCTTCAACGAAGCCTTTACCGTAGTTACCGCCGTCTTCTGTCATTTTAACGACGCGGTCCATCATCAACATATTACCGGCTGGCAATGGTGGGCCACCAGCGCCAAACAGTTCTCCGCGACCAGAAGCAATCAGGTCTTCTTTATTATAGGATTCGCGTTTATCTACCATGTTTTTAATAAGCCTTATTTTAGTGAATCACGAAGGTTAGCTAACAGGTGTAAGCTGAACAACTCCGATCAGCTGTGGTTAAACCAGTTAAGCCAACGCAACGGCCATGGACGCTGGCGCGCGTCCTGCAGGTGGATCTGTGCAATACGTTCCTGTATAGATCGTAGCAGACATGGGCCATTTTCCAGGTCCCACTCTACACCGGTCAGCAGTGGCAATGCTTCATCCGCGCTATTGACTGCCCAGATATGAAACTGGTCATCACGTACTGCATTCACCACATCCTGCTGCAAACACAGGTGGCGTACATTACTGGCTGGAATGATCACGCCCTGCTTACCGCTCAGATTGCGCTGGCGGCAAATTTCAAAAAATCCTTCAATCTTTTCGTTCAGTCCGCCAACCGGTTGCACATTACCAAACTGATCGACCGAGCCGGTAACGGCAATTTGCTGGTTAATCGGCTCACTGGCCAGCGCGCTGACTAATGCACACAGCTCAGCCAGCGATGCGCTGTCGCCATCGACTTCCGAATACGACTGCTCAAATACCAGCGACGCGGAGAAGGGCAGTTGCTGATCAAGTTGCAGCTCAGCAATCAGGTAGGCCTGCATAATCATCATACCTTTGGCATGAATGTTGCCGCCTAACTCTGCTTTGCGTTCAACGTCGGTAAATTCTCCGTCACCGGGATGTACTACGCAGCTGATGCGTGAAGGCTCGCCAAACGCGCGCGGATGACCCGGAAACTCAATGACTGACAGGCCGTTAATCTGACCGATGGCTTCGCCTTCGGTCTCGATCAAAATCTGATCGAGCAGGATCTCATCGCGAATACGTTCGGAAAGGTAACCTTCGCGCCATTCACGAGCTTCCAGTGCCGCCGTCAGACTTTCACCACTAATCTGCTGTTGCTCATCATCATACAGCGCGGCCTCGCGCAGCTGACGGCCAAGCCATGCCGGGCAGAGTGGCAGGGTTTCCTGATCGCCGGTATAGCGCACACTCTCACGCATTAGCACTGGCCAGAAATCAGCATTGATCGGGGGTAACCCTAATTCGGCGGCAAGCTGGCTGGTCCAGCGGCACCACAGGCTGATATCCTCTTCCTCAGCAATCTGCAGATTTTCTTCAAACTCGCTATAAATGCACAGCGAGGCCAGCTCGGGCTCCATCTCCTGGAAATCAGCCAGAGCATCGCGCTCGCCACTAAGCACCAGGCGAAATGACATCGGCATTGACGGGATAGATACCGGCAGCGGACGTGTCTCATCCGGTGAGAGCCAGTCAAAGCGCTGGCGCGTGATAATTTGCTTCAGACGCAGCCACATTAGTGGCTGAGCCAGCAGACCACGCAGCGACAGCACCAGGGTGCCGCCATTAATGCGGTGCAGCAGACCCGGTTCCAGCTGAATGTGGTGTTGATTCAGGCGAACGCAGCCAAAAAGTTGTTCCGGTTCAATCCAGTCGGCAAAGTGAATCTCACCGACAGTTGCAAATTGCTCATCGGCGCTGCTGGCCGGCTGCCAGCTGACCGTTTGCCCGCTGACAGTATACTGGCCGCCAAACACGCCCTCGCTTTCGACACTGAGGCTCTGCAGGGCGCTGGTCAGTAACGGCAGGTAGTCAGGGTTTTCCGCACATTTCACCAGCATCAAAGGGAAGGCTGCCGAAGATTGCTGCAGTAATCCTAACGCATTGATTAGACGAGGTTGTACTGCAGCCAGACTGTCAGTATCGTCATCAAATGACTGGGAGAAAAGGGGCTGTAAGCTGTCTGTATCGGGCTGTAGGGCGCGCCATTCTAATCGGTTACTGGTCAAAGTTATCGAATTTATCTGAATTGAGGAAAAGCGCGATTATACAAGATTTCAGCCGGTTAAGCACCGTAGAGATGCATTTTGCCCCTGGTCAGAATCTTATCAGCGCCAATCATCTGGTTTTCTCTGCCGCAAGCCAGAAAAAAGCTGTTATTCTTAGCTCGTTACGTGGTAACGATGAGATCCCGATGAAATATCAGCAACTCGAAAACCTTGAAAGCGGATGGAAATGGACCTACCTGGTGAAGAAGCACCGGGAGGGGGAGTTGATCACGCGCTATATCGAAATCAGCGCGGCGCAGGAAGCGGTGGACGCGTTACTGGCTATGGAGAACCGCCCGGTGGAAGTACTGAAGTGGATTGATGAACATATCAATCCGGCGCTGGAAAATCGTATGAAGCAGACGATCCGCGCCCGCCGTAAACGCCACTTTAATGCCGAGCATCAACACACCCGCAAGAAATCGATCGATCTGGAGTATCTGGTCTGGCAGCGCCTTGCTGGCCTCGCGCAGCGTCGTCATTGCACGCTGTCAGAAACTATTGTGCAGCTAATAGAAGATGCCGAGCGTAAAGAGAAGTACGCCAGCCAGATGTCTTCACTAAAGCAGGGACTGCAGGATATTCTGGGCAAACCCGAAGAGTAACTGCGCCATCTGCACTCTTTCAGGCAATAAAAAACCCCGCCATGGCGGGGTTTTTTTACGCGGTAAACTTAAGCCTGTGGCTGAGTTACAACGTCTTTGATACCTTTAACTTCAATTTCTACGCGACGATCTGGCGCCAGGCAGTCGATCTGGGCATTACGGCCTTTCACGCTGTCACAGGTGCTGCCAGTAACAGGGTTAGATTTACCCTGGCCACGTGCAGAGATTTTGTTCGCAGGGATACCTTTAGAAATCAGGTAATCCACTACAGACTGAGCGCGCTGCTCAGACAGTTTCTGGTTGTACTGCTCAGAACCGATACGGTCGGTATAACCCAGAACCACAACAGAGCCATCTTTAGGATCCATTGCGCTCAGCTGAGTGTACAGCTGGTTCAGAGCCTGCTGGCCTTCTGGTTTCAGCGTTGCTTTGTTGAAGTTGAACAGAACGTCAGACTTCAGAGTAAAACGTTTGGTTTCAACAACTGGAGCCGGTGCCGGGGCTGGAGCCGGAGCTGGTGCAGCCGCAACTTCGTCCTGACCGAAACGGTAAGACACACCCACGCTCAGCATGGCGTTGTCTGGACGCGCGCCAACAGTACTTGCGTCACCGATGTTGTTAACCCACTGATAGTCCAGGCGAGTTGCCCAGTTTTGAGTGAGTGCATATTCAACACCAACAGCAGCCAGCGGAGAAACGCCAGTGTCGTGATCGCTAATGCGAACACCATTGTTGTTCTGAGTTGAATCAGCACGCCATGCCATACCACCCAGACGGGTGTATACATCCAGGTCGTCCGCTACAGGATAGCTTAATTTAGCTGTCAGCTGAACGCCCTGAGCTTTGAAAGCGCCATTAACATTGTTGCCTTTATTAGGCATACGACCAAGCCAGTCATAACCCATCTCGAAACCGAGGTAAGGGTTAGCCTGATAGCCCCCGAATGCGCCAGCGCCAAGCTGACTTTCGTGGGTTGGGCCGTCGTTATCTGCATAACCGTTACCGTAGTAACCTTTGTCATGGTACTGAGACCAGCCCAGTTTAGCACCGGTATACCAGGTGTCATCTTTCGGAGCGGCCTGCGCTACGGTAGCGAAGCCAGCCAGTGCCACTGCAATTGCGATAGCTGTCTTTTTCATTTTTGCGCCTCGTTATCATCCAAATAGGCAATGAGCTTTAAATTAAGCCCTTGGTTAAATCCTTCGCCGGGTTATCAAGCTCGATTATTACTCTACCGAAAAACGGAGGTTATTGAGCACCCTGGCGAGATAAAGTCTACAACGTAACAGCAAACTTACAAGTAGGATGTGATGTGGCCCCGCAAAAAAACAGCGTTTCCTACACATTTTTTAACATTTAAAGGGGGATTCTGTGCGATAAAATATCGTGGGTGACGCGGCTAAACCATTGTCCAGCCGCGCCAGAGTAGAATCAGTGTCTTATCGGACTCAGGGTTAGTGAGAATCCTGAGAAAAATCTCATTTTTACTTAATGATACAAAGTAGAGTGAATTTTTAACCCAGTTTCTGGTCTGGCGGAAGAGGAAACGCGATATTGCGGTCGCATAATCAATCCCAACGCCTGGCCCATTGCTGCAGCTTCGTCCAGGCGACGACGGTCTTCACAATCAATTTCTTCTGGCAACCACCCTAAAACCACACTGTAATTTCCCGTCTGCAATGCTTTGATCATCGCATTAACGGTACTGATCTCTGTCGCCTGGGGGATTTGCATTACCTTATCCAACGGCAAGCCTGATTGCTGCAGCCAGCGACGGCTCAATTTTTGCGGCGGAGTTAACCAGAGTTGCCAGCGAGACTGCGTTCCCAACTGCTGAAGCAGGGGCAACAAGAGCATTTGTGTCATGCCCGGTTGATCTTCACTGTAGATCAGCTCACTAATCCAGCCGCCGGAGGCGGTGGTTGCCAAAGTGGCGTGCCGGGAAGGATGAATCACAGCATTAGCAGATTGAGTTTTCAGTAAATGAGTACGCATGTTTGTTCGCTCGCAGTGTTACTGTATGGATATACAGTAACTGCGTTGTGGATAAAGATCAACCTCAATTTCTGAAAACATCTCGCAGATTAAAATGAAAAACGGGTGTAATAGCATTTATTGATTGAACCTGTAACCTGAATTGAATATTTTCTAATATCATGTAAAAACACGTTTTTTTGGCCTCTGACAATCATGCTGAAGGAGATTTGCATGAATAATTCTAAACAAAGGATCGCGCAGTCAAAGCTCTGTCTGGCACCCTTGGGGAAAATTGATGCGCGCACACAGTTTGGCGGTTATAGCCTCGCCGTAGAGAAAATTGTCTTTGCGGTGGTGGCGGAAGGGGAGTTGTATCTGCGCGCCTGCGAACAGATTCAGCCCTATGTCGGCGCAGGGCGCATGCCGCGTCTGATCTTCCATAAGCGCGGCATGCCAGTGTCACTTAATTACTTTCGTGTCGATGAGGCTCTTTGGGCGCAGCCAGAAACGTTGCTGGCGTTATCACGTTCCGCCCTGCAATGCGCGCAGCAACAATCGCAGGAAAAAATGGAAAACCTGCGGGTAAAGGATCTGCCGAATATGGGGGTGCGGCTGGAAATGATGTTGCGTCAGGTTGGCATCTGTTCTGTACAGTCATTACGCGCCGAAGGCGCGAAGCGCAGCTGGCTAAAATTGAAAGCGCAGCATAAAAACCTCGGCATCAATACGCTGTTTGCCCTCGAAGGCGCGATCACCGGACGGCATCAGGCGGCGTTGCCCGATGCCGTGCAGCAGGAGTTGCGCGACTGGTTCAATCACGCCGTGAAGTCGTGTTACGAATAAAAACGACTCAGGGCGCATGGGAAATTTGCTTTTTCAGCGCGGCGAGCTCAGGCAAAAGAGCCACCAGTAGTCCCACTTGTTGTAAAACCAGTGGCTCTTTGGTTTCAGCTGCCGGCTCAATGGTTGCCATGCGCGCGGTAAGCTTATCCAGCATCTGTTTAGCCTGCTGCTCGCTGACGCTCTCCACCTGCAACACGTCATCGGCATAGCACACCGCGTCATCCAGCAATTGCAGCATTTCCGGGCTGGTAAGTTGTTCGCGGTGGGCACCCAGCGCAGAAATATAGCTCAGAAAGGAGTGGTTGAGGTAAAGCAGACGAAATGCTGATTCAAGTAACGCCGGGTTACGGTGCGACTCGGTCGCCATATTGGAGACCACCGATGCCAGTTCTGCGTCACTGTTATGCGCATCACGCCGCGCAATACGATAATCAAGACGGTTATCTTTACCCTGATGATACTGCACCAGAATAGCATCGAGATAACGGCAGTCGGCATTCAGCGTACGCTCTGTCACCGCCGGTAAACGACGGAATTTCCAGTCCGGCCAGATATAACTCACCGCAAGCCAGGCGATGCCACAGCCCAACAGTGTGTCGATAATCCGTGGCACCGCCACTTCAAATCCCTCGCCAAGCAAATTAAAGCAGAGCAGCACCAGTAAGGTGATAAACAGTGTGGCATGGGCATAGCGCACATTACGAAAAGCGAAGAACAGCACCCCGGTGAGAACGATCAGAATCAGCTGCCCGTCGGTGGAAGGAACCAGCCACAACACCGGTAATCCGACGGCGATCCCCGCCAGGGTGCCTAAGATACGCAGGGCCAGACGCCGGCGCGTAGCATTATAGTTCGGCTGGCAGACAAACAAACTGGTTAACAGGATCCAGTAACCATGCTGCAGACCGGTTAGCTGAATAAAAGCATAACCGACACACAGCACCAGCGACATCCTGACGGCATGGCGGAACAGGGCAGACTCCGGGGTAAGGTGACGGCTGATACGTAAGCGGATATCGCTCCAGCCGGTCAGACCTTCACTGGATAAGCTATTATCGTGATTAGCATGCGCCTGGGCGATAGCCTGTTCAGATTCAATGGTGGCCAGCTGGGCATCAATGGCTTTCAGATTACTCAGCAAATAGTACATCGCCTTGATCTTGTCCGATTGCGGCTGGGCCTCCTGCAGACGCGTCAGGGCGGCTTGCAGATGGACAAAAGCGCTCTCGAAGCGGGTATTATGCTGATAGGTCTCACGCATCAGAATTGAATTTGCCAGCTGCTGGCATGCTTTGGCCTGCATATTCAGCAGACGCTGAAAGCGAAACAGGATCTCGCTGTAGCAATATTCTTTACGTAACTGATGATACTGCACGTGCGACGAACTGGCGCGCTCATGAATATCCTGCGCGACAAAGTAGTAGTGTAAAGTGCGACGGGTACTGCGCTGGCCGCGATCGCCGCGTAAACGTGTCTGAATCGAGCTTTTGGTCTGGTTCAGTACCGCGACCAGCTGGCTATTTGCCATTGCCACATCGATTAACGGGCTGTCATCATTCTCACCGATATCGGGATCAAACAGATTCGCTTTGGCTTCGAGATAGTTTGCCAGCTGGTCGAAACTGCGCGCCAGGTTCTCCTGCAGCGGCCGGACAGGAAACAGCAGGTGGCCACTGAGGGTTAGCAGGTTGTACCAAATCGCCCCGGCCAGTAACAACAGCGGTTGCAGATACCATTGCGGAAACAGACCAATCCCCAGCATGGTGTAAATGGCGATCAGCAGCGCACCAAAAGCGATGGTGGCATAGCGTTGACCTAACGCCCCCAGCAGAATAAAGCCGCAGGTTGAGAGTGCCAGCCCGCCAATAAACAGCCACGGATAAGGAAACAGCAGCTCGATTGACACCGAGGCGATACAGAAGCATACCAGGGTGATCAGCAGATTACGCAGGCGACCACTAAGACGGTCATCAAGATCGGTCAGCGCCGCCGCCACTACGCCAAGCGTTAGCGGAATGGTCCAGATAATCTGATGCAGCCACCACGGGAGTGCCGCTGCGCCGGAGAGCGCCAGCAGAATGCGCAGGTTATACAGCCAGGCGCTGTTAAAGGCATAGCGACGCAGGCCAGGCTTAATGGCAAACATAGTCAGTTGTCCGCAGGTTAGTTAAAGCGGCTACGCGCATTGGCTTCGCGCGCGGCTTTTGCCACTTCAACCGATACCACACGGCGTCCTACCGGCCACAGTGCGATGGCGGCAATTTTAAAATTAGCGATGCCCACCGGGATGCCAATGATAGTGATGCACTGCGCAATACCGACCATAATATGGGAAATACACAGCCACCAGCCGAAAAAGATAAACCACAGGATATTGAGCAGGGTGCCGCCGGAGTTTAGCAGTACACTTTTATTCGCGGGGTTCAGTTCGTCCACATGCACCGCCTCATTGCCGTATGGCAGCAGCGACAGTTTGGTAATTTCCCAGCAGGAGCGGGTCAATGGCAGGGTAAAAATCAATATGATGCTAACCAGCGTCGCCAGCAACCAGGCCAGCGTGGTAAAGAAACCACCAAGAACAAAATTAAGAATATTGAGGACGGTACGCATAAAAGCTGTTCCCTTAATCAGTGCGCTGCATCAGCAATCAGACAATTCGTTGATTGTAACGTGTTTTAACGGTGGAGCGGTAAACTCCTGCCAGTTAAACTGATCAACGAACAATAAAACCGCGACATGGTCAATGTGCATGGAACTTAAATCAACGTCGCTGGGCAAACACCTGGCGCAACATCCTTACAACCGGGTGCGGCTGCTGACAGCAGGCGTGGAAGTCAGCGGTGAAAAACATGAGTATCTTATCCCTTTCAATCAGTTGCTGGCTATTCACTGCAAGCGCGGCATGGTATGGGGTGAGCTGGAGTTTAGTCTGCCAGATGACAAAGTGGTGCGTCTGCACGGCACCGAATGGCAGGAAACTCAGCGTTTCTGGCACTATCTGAACAAAGCCTGGCAGAGCTGGAGCGCCGAAATGAGCGAGGTTAGCGCTCAGGTATTGCAGGAGGTGGTCGATACACTGCAACGCTTTGAACAGCAGGACCGCTGGCTGAAGCGCAGTGAGCTAAATGAGCTGGCGGCTACCATCAATAAAGCTTTTGCGGCGTTGCCATTGCCGGTTGACCGTCTGAATGAGTTCGATAACTGCCGTGAGCGTTATCAGTTCTGCCTGCAGTGGTTACAGAGTGGCGAGAAACAGCTGATGCAGCGCAACGCTGAATGGGCCAGCCGGATGCTGACACAATATGCTGATTTCTTTAACAGCGTGGAGAGTTCGCCGCTGAATTCTTCGCAGGCGCGTGCGGTGGTTAACGGTGAAGATGCATTGCTGGTGTTGGCTGGCGCGGGGAGCGGAAAAACCTCGGTACTGGTGGCGCGTGCTGGCTGGTTACTGATGCGTAAACAGGCGACGCCACAGCAGATATTACTGTTGGCCTTTGGACGCCAGGCGGCAGAGGAGATGAACCACCGCATCAAAACGCGGTTGCAGAGTGACGGTATTCAGGCGCGCACCTTCCATTCGCTGGCCCTGCATATTATTCAGCAAGGCAGTAATAAATCACCGGCCATCAGTAAGCTGGAAACCGACAGTCGTCACCGTGAAAAGTTACTGATCGCCACCTGGCGACAGCAGTGCAGTGAGAAAAAAGCGCATGCCAATGGCTGGCGGCAGTGGCTGAATGATGAGCTGGAGTGGGAGCTGGAAGAGGGTGACTTCTGGAAAAACGACCGGCTGGCAAAACGGCTTGCCAGTCGTCTTGAACGCTGGCTGGGGTTAATGCGGATGCACGGTGGGGCCCAGGCGGCGATGATCGAGTCGGCGCCTGAAGAGGTGCGTGAGCTGTTCAGTAAGCGCGTGAAGCTGATGGCTCCGCTACTGAAAGCATGGAAAAGCGCGCTGAAAGAGGAAGGGGCAGTGGATTTTTCCGGCCTCATCCATCAGGCGGTCAATATCCTCGACAAAGGGCGTTTTATTAGCCCGTGGAAACATATTCTGGTCGATGAATTTCAGGATATTTCACCACAGCGCGCGATGTTGCTGACGGCGTTACGCCGGCAGAATAAGCAAACCACGCTGTTTGCGGTGGGAGATGACTGGCAGGCGATTTATCGCTTCAGCGGCGCTGAAATGACACTGACTACTGCCTTCCATCACCACTTTGGTGAAGGCGACAGCTGTGTGCTGGATACCACCTATCGCTTTAATGATCGGATTGGCGAAATCGCCAATCAGTTTGTGCAGCAGAACCCGCATCAGCTGGCAAAACCGCTGAACAGCCTGACGAAGGGGAATAAAAAATCCATTGCATTACTGGCGGAAGAGCAACTGGAGGCGTTGCTGAATAAAATCAGTGGTTATGCCACACCCGAGGAGCGGGTGCTGTTGCTGGCGCGTTATCACCATCTGCGTCCTGAAATGCTCGAAAAAGCCAAAACCCGCTGGCCTAAGCTGAAAATCGACTTTATGACGATTCATGCCAGCAAAGGACAGCAGGCGGAGTTTGTGATTATTCTTGGGCTACAGCAGGGGAAAGATGGTTTTCCGGCTGCGGCCCGCGAGTCGGTGATGGAGCAGGGGTTGTTGCCGCAGCCGGAGGATTTCCCCGATGCTGAAGAGCGACGCCTGGCGTATGTGGCGATCACCCGCGCGAAACAACAGGTATGGATGCTGTATGACCGTCAACAGCCATCGGTGTTTGTGGAGCAGTTTAAGCGGTTGGGGGTGCCGGTATTAGGTAAACCTTAAACGATCACAGGCCAGCGTGACGCTGGCCTGACGACATTACTGCAGACGTTCTTGCAGATAACGTTGATAATCCGGGATCTGGATTTCAACCGGCTGTGAGAACAGCGGCGAGTGGATAAGAAAATCGGCGGTAGAACGATTGGTTGCCACCGGAATATTCCAGACGGTGGCCAGTCGTAGCAGCGCTTTCACATCAGGATCGTGCGGCACCGCATTCAGCGGATCCCAGAAGAAAATCAACAGGTCAATTTTACCTTCCGCAATCAGCGCACCCACCTGCTGATCCCCGCCCATTGGACCGCTCAGCATCGCCTGGACTTCCAGCCCGGTCTCACGCTGAATTAAATTGCCGGTGGTACCGGTAGCAGAAAGCTTATGGTTACCCAGTATGGTTTTATGGGTATTCACCCACTGTAGCAGCGACGATTTACAGTGATCGTGCGCGACTAACGCAATATGTTTTGACTCGGGGATGGTACGGCTGGTTTGCTCCATTAATACATCCTGATTTTGCGTAGAGTAATGAAAATAAGGGCTTATGCCATAGTAAACAAACTGCACTGAGTTTACCGCTGCTGACGGTAAAACATCAACTTGCGCGCAGTGCCTTCATCCACAAAACCAGACGTTGACGGGTGGCCGAATCGACCTGGTGAAACCACAGATTGAGCAGGCGTTCCGCAGCGGTGTCACTGAGTGCCAGATCGGCAGGCGTTGACTGGTTAATGCTGGTGGTGGCCTGCGGTTGAGCAAACCGCGGTACCGAGGCCACCTGGCCGTTACGGTTATAGGCGATCATCGCTTTTTCCAGATCGTCATTATGACTGGTAATCAGGCGATCGCGTTTGCTGGCAATTTCATTACCCTGTTCATCAATCAGCTTAAAATCAGGTGAGGCATCGAAACTTTTTCTCTCGCTGCGTGTTTGTAACTCAGGCAGGTGGATAGTGACGGATTTTGCCTGCGCATTAAAAGTGGCAATCAACGGTACGGAGAGGTACAGGTGATGATGAGAGGTGGTTGTTTCGACGCGGAACAAAAATTGATGTTCGCCACGTTCCAGCTCAAGCCCCTCAGCCCCTTTCAGCAGTGAACCGGAGATTTTACGTCCATCCAGCACCAGCAGGTCGATTTCAGGTGCCAGCTTAAGCGTGGTCGCATGACAGGATGCAGCAACCAGCAGGGCAATTAAACCTGACAGCACCAGACGCAGTTTCATTGTTACTCCAGAAGATGCGCGAACGGCTTATCACGCAACGAATGTATCAAATTCTTACATTATGGCAGCATATTAACATTTGAACATATTTATTCGTGCTGTTAATCCATAAAAAGCTCAACGCCAGTTTATTCCTCTTCTTCTGACCACAGATAATCTAAAATGTTTGCATTCATCGCAACAGGAGTGGGATATGAACGATCAAACAATCGCTGATGTGCTGACCTCAACGAAGCGTATCGCGCTGGTAGGCGCCAGCGATAACCCGGCGCGCCCGAGCTATGGCGTGATGGCCTATCTGTTGTCACAGGGATATCAGGTAACACCTGTAAGCCCGAAACTGGCCGGGCAACAGCTGTTGGGTCAGCAGGTTTATGGTTCGCTGGCGGAAATCCCGCATTCGATCGATATGGTCGATGTGTTTCGCAACTCTGAGGCGGCCTGGGGCATAGCGCAGGAAGCGATTGCTATTGGCGCTAAAGCTCTGTGGCTGCAGATTGGCGTAATCAATGAGCAGGCGGCAGTGC
The DNA here is from genome assembly GCF_047308185.1 of Pantoea sp. B65. Taxonomy (NCBI): domain Bacteria; kingdom Pseudomonadati; phylum Pseudomonadota; class Gammaproteobacteria; order Enterobacterales; family Erwiniaceae; genus Pantoea; species Pantoea sp. B65. The sequence goes on along the minus strand of NZ_JAHXPU010000041.1, from coordinate 152,773 downwards.
TGGCCGGTGAGTCAGGGCTGCAAGTGGTGATGGATCGCTGTCCGAAAATTGAAATTCCACGCTTAGGTCTGGAAAAGGCCTGACAAAAAACCCCGCGCTGGCGGGGTTCTGTTTAATGGCGCAGGCGCGGCGCTTGCAGCTGTTGACGAATAGATGCCGCCAGCGCATCAAGGGAGGGCTGCTCGGGATGCTCCCCCGGCGTTTCCCAGGATAACTGCGACTCAGCCAGATAGGTATGAATCGGTTGTCCGTTATCATCTTCCATTATTACGTGATACCAGGGAGCGGCGCGCAGCTCGGCGCTTTCTGCCACCTCGTCAATCACTGGCTCCGCTAATGAGTATTCCGGATCGACATCAACCACTACTCCCAGGTACCCCAACAGCCTGTGGCGGACCTGCTGGCCGATACCAAATTTACTGGCAATCATAGTGACCTCCTGAGAAACATTGCCCTGACACCGATATGGGGACAGGGACCTTGTTTTCAAGTCACAGCACGCGGCAGGCAAAGCCCTTCAGATACATACCTTCAGGATAACTGGCGATCACCGGATGATCCGCCGCCTGGCGGAACTGCTCTATAAATTGTACATCACGGTGCGCATCAAGGGCGGCGTCAGCGATGATTTTTTGAAATAAATCAGTTGGCATTAAACCTGAGCAGGAAAACGTCAGCAACATGCCCCCCGGATTGAGTAGCTGCATCGCCAGCATATTAATATCTTTGTAACCGCGGCAGGCACCGGCCAGCTGATTCTTGTTTTCAACGAACTTCGGCGGATCCATTACGATCAGATCGAATTTCTCGCCGCTATCGCGATAGGTACGCAGCAATTTAAATACGTCATCACGTAAGAACTGTGCTTTGCTGACGTCCAGGCCATTGAGTTCGACATTCTGTTTCGCGATGTCGAGCGCACTCTGCGAGGTATCGACACTGATCACTTCGCGGCAGCCACCCATCAGAGCGGAAACGGCAAAACCGCCGGTGTAAGAGAAACAGTTAAGCACCCGGCGATCCTGAGCATAACGCCGGGTTGCCAGACGACTGTCGCGTTGATCGAGGTAATAGCCGGTTTTATGGCCGGTCTGGATATCCACCAGCAGCTTCATACCATGTTCGGTAATCGCCAGTAGCGGCGGTGGCAGTTCACCTAATACCACCCCTTGCGTCAGTTCCAGCCCCTCTTTTTTCCGCACGGCGACATCTGAGCGATCGTAAATAGCACAATCCGGATAGCAGTGCGTCAGAGCTGAAATCAGCGCGGCGCGCTGATACTCGGCGCCGGCAGACAGTAGCTGCAATACCAGGAAGTTGCCAAAGCGGTCGATGGTCACCCCCGGCATGCCGTCTGATTCACCGGCAATCAGTCGGTAACTATCGAGATCATCGCGTCGGGCCAGCCAGTCACGCAGTAGTTGGGCCGCCTGCAGACGACGGACAAAGAAATCGATATCGACAGACTCGTCTGGTTGCCAGCTCCAGACGCGTGCGCGAATTTGTGACTGCGGTGACCAGGCGGCACGTGCCAGCCATTTACCCTGGCTGTCACAGACATCAATGGTTTCGCCACTGGAGGCTTTACCTTCCAGGCGCGCAACCGCACCGGAGAACACCCATGGATGACGACGTAACAGGGACTTTTCACGGCCCTTAGCGAGAATCAGACGAACGCTCATATTTTGCGATGTTTACCTGCAGAAAATTTGCCGTCATTGTCCGGTGCTGGCCGCAAAATTGCAATTCCAAATGACACTGGCGCGATGCCATGGGGGAGCAGGGGCCATGATACTGTCGGGCTAAATGATCCCCGGTTAGTGCATAGTCAGCAAATTATTTGATTCATCAGGCACTGCTCTCGACAGTGTTATATCTGTCGCACTATTAATCAGGCAGGGTTGCTCATATCTGCTGTTATTATTAACATAATGATAACTGAAAATGGATATCAGGAGGCGTTATGTTTTCGCTTAATAAAAATAAGGAAGCGTTCGAAGCGAGGATAAGTGAGCTAAGAAGGCTGGTTCATGATCTTTCAATAAAATACCTGCGATATAATTCATCAGAATTCTATTTCGATGTAGAACAATTAATTAATGAAATACAACAACAGATTGTTATCCATTGCCAGAGTTATCGCTGGGGGATTGAACAGTTGCAGAAAGAGATCGATGAGCTGCACCAGCAGGATATGGCGTTAACCACCGATCGGCTAAAACTCTATCTGATAGTCGAGAGGGAGCGTCAGTATAAAATAACCCTAAAACAGGTGGGCTTTGTCGGCGGCGGGGCACAGATGATGGCCGGGATTGGCGTATGTGTCGTTTCACTGGGCGCGGCATGTGCCGGCTACGGGTTACCGGTGCTATTACACGGGGCAAATAATGTTTATGAGAATGGCCACTATCTGTTATTGCGTGAAGAGCGGTCCGGTAGCGTGCGCGATGCCTGGCGTTATGCCGCTGGCAGGTTAGGTTATGGACATGACGATGCCGATATGGCGTATGCCGCCGTGGATTTAGCCCTGACAGCATATGGCGCTACGCAAAAGATACTGCTGAGCCGGGAAAAATCGTGGAAATTGTTTCGGCACATTCATTCTGACTATATCCATGGCTGGCAGGCTATGGGCAAACCCGCGCTGCCGGCTGAAGTGGCCGGTTTTTTAAATACCAATATATCGATATATAAAATTAAAGCTGGGGAGGAATAATGACAGAGATTATCCCCGCGGTAACATCATGGGAAGATGTGGCGCTCACCACAAAGTCCTGGTGGGTAGTTATAATATATTATGCTGTTTCGCTAATAATTTTTGTTTTTATCTATCAGCTGGGGTTAGCAGTAGAACGACGGTGGGGGATGTTAATGTTTTCCCTGGTGAGGGCTTTTATTGTTTATGTGGGAGCGATACAAGCTAGTATTTATTTTTATGGTCTATCAACCTTTTTTTTGTTTTTTTTGCATGATATGTTCCCGGCGAGTGTGTTTTTAAATGATTATGACTCGATACGATATACTGCCTTTGGGATTGCATGGCTTTACACATTGGCAGCGCCGGAGAAATGGCATGTGGAACCTGAATCAGAGCAGCGCTAAAGTGTTATCGCGCGCCAAAAACCGGCGCGTACTGTTACACTTATTCTGCTTTCCCGGTTAATAAGGTGACTTATGGCAAATGAAGACAATGATATTTGTATCAAATGCTGGGTGTATGGCATGGTGCAGGGAGTGGGTTTTCGCTATACCACGCAGGCGCAGGCAAAAACGCTGGGACTCACCGGCTATGCGCGTAACCTGGATGATGGCAGTGTAGAGGTGCTGGCATGCGGCGCGCAGCAACAGGTTGATACGCTGCTGGCGTGGCTGAAAGCCGGAGGGCCACGCAGCGCGCGGGTAGACAAAGTGCTGACTGAGCCGCACCAACCTGCTGAGTTGCCGCGCAGCTTTACGACGCGTTAATTCACAGACATTTGACCGGTCTGGGCAGGCCGGCGATTTTGGTGGCCTGCTTTGCCGGGCCTTCAGGAAACAGACGGAACAGATAGCGGCTGTTGCCTTTCTCTTCGCCAAATTTCTGCGCCATGGCTTTTACCAGCATGCGCACCGCCGGTGAGGTATTGAACTCGAGATAAAACTCACGCACAAAGCGCACCACTTCCCAGTGCGCATCGGTCATTTCGATCTGTTCTTCCGTGGCGATCTGCAATGCCAGCGCCTCGCTCCAGTCGCTGACCTGCTGCAGATAACCCTGCGCGTCGCGCGCAATCTCTTTACCTTCAAATAACACGCTATTGCCTCATTTACGGTTTACGCTGCGCAGTTTAGCAAACTTTTTCGCCGGCAAAAATAAAGCCCCGCAAGCGGGGCTTTATTTCTGTACATCAGGCCTGGTTAGTTGCTACGGGCAAAGCCGAGAATACTCAACAGGCTAATAAAGATATTGTACAGCGAGACATACAGGCTGACGGTGGCGCGGATGTAGTTGGTTTCCCCACCGTGGATGATATTACTGGTTTCCCACAGAATGGCACCGGCGGAGAACAGAATAAACATCGCACTGATCGCCAGATGCAGCGCCGGGATTTGCAGGAACAGGTTAGCGACAACCGCGACCAGCAGCACTACAAAGCCGGCCATCATCATGCCGCCAAGGAAGGACATATCTTTGCGCGTTGTCAGGACATAGGCTGAACAGCAAAAGAACACTAATGCCGTACCGCCCAGAGCCAGCGCAATCACATCGCCCATCCCGGCGCTGAGGAAGCTGTTCAGAATCGGACCCAGGCAGTAGCCAAGGAAACCGGTAAAGGCAAAGGCCGCCAGAATACCTGCCGGGCTATTAGCCAGTTTATGCGTCAGAAACATCAAGCCGTAGAAGCCAACCAGCATCAGGATCAAACCTGGCGCAGGCAGGGCGAATACGGTGCTGGCGGTTGCCGTAATGGCCGAAAAGGTCAACGTCATGCCAAGCAGGAAGTAGGTATTGCGCAGAACTTTATTCGTACTTATTAGCGAACTTTCGCGTGTGGAAGTAACAATGCGATCCATAAAGCGCCTCTTATCAGGTCACAAATATCGTTATAACAATAGGCAGTGGGACGCCACAAAGGAAGCCGTTTTACCCTTCTTTACGCGTTAAACTGCTGATTATCCGCGCGCGATGGTGATAATTGCGTCAAAAAAACCGCAGTTGGCGATTTTTCAGCCGAACGAATCAAAACAGGCTTTACAATACTCAGACACATGTTTATAGTGCGCCTCATTGCGGAGGGGTGGCCGAGTGGCTGAAGGCACCGGTCTTGAAAACCGGCGACGGGAAACCGTTCGAGAGTTCGAATCTCTCCTCCTCCGCCATCTTCTCTTAGCGTTCTGCCAGACCTGAAATCCCAACCTGATTCTGTTCTCTTCGTTATCCCTTCTGTTGTTTGTGGTATTTCGTTACCTATCTAATAATTATATTTTATTTTGTTACCCTGGTGCTGACCCTTTATTGTGTTCCGCTGATGCCTGATAATATGCCGCCAGTTTATCGTTGGTGACAGAGGCTAAATCTCCCTCTGGACAATAATTAAAATCTATGTTAATCGACAATAATGCGATTTTTTAATTGCGTAGTTGCATTAATCAATTATGATTAGGTCTGAATGGTTATTTTTATTCTAATATAATTATCATGAATATGATTAGCCTTGCAATCAAGGAGGGTTGCTATGGAGATTAATACCCCGCAGCGAGCTCGTGCATCACTATTATTTAGCGATGCAATTCGGCATGTTCTTGATCCAGATAATCAGGATGTTTCATTTTCTTTTGTCGATACGTCATTAGCGAAAGTTATCGCTTTTTCGACCAATTACCAATGGCATCTTAATTATTGGGCGTGCAATCTCGATAAAGGAATGCAGCAGCGACTGATACCAGGGGTAAAGACCTGGCAATCCTATGATTATGCTCATACCGCGATCCTTAAAAAATTTTTACCTGATAGAAAAACTAAAATCGATATCTGTACACGCCATGGCGATTGTTATGAAATTATGTCATTAAGTTGTAATTATGATATTGATTTTAATAATATTTGCCGTCTTTTTTCCCTCAAGCCCAGACTCAGCGCAGTGGCAAGCAGTTTGTACCATAAACGGCAGGATGAACTGGCGCTTCCTTTGCGAGATGCTGTCTCTGCCAATCGCTATACAGCACAGCCTCGGGATACATTTCAGCTTAAAAAATGGCAGTTTGGTCATCTGGTATTTACCGATCTTGAAATTGATACTCTGCGTCAGTTACTGATGTGTCGTTCGGTAAAGGAGATTGCTTATGCCCATCATTGTAGCGTGAAAGTAGAACGACACAGGATTGATAATATAAAGCAAAAAGCGGGCTGTCAGTACCACCCTAATTCAGCTCTGTTTGATATCTTAAATCAGCATGGGGTCATTCAGGCATGTCTGGCAAACTGCATCATATATCGGTGACCTGCCGTGATATAGAGAAATCCCGGGGTTTCTATTCTCTGCTGGGTTTTATCAGCCAGAAGAAATATGAAGATGGTCAATGCACCATTTTATGGCTGGGTGGGATGGCAGGCATTATTGAATTGTTTAATTTCAAAACAATTGCGCCGGAATATTGCCGGCCAAAAAAAGTCACCACTACCGGTATCACGCATATTGCCTTAATGACTACGGATTTAGCGGCAATCAGACAGTGTCTTGAACAACATGGCTACGCCTGTGAGCAAAACCGAACCGCGAGGATCGGTGCGTTTGACTATTTTTTTACCGCCGATCCGGACGGGAATCTGGTCGAGATTATCGAGGAACATTAAATGAGATGGAAGCAAAGGATTGCGGTTGTCGCGGGTAATGCGATGGAGTATTACGATATTGCCGTCTATGCGGCGATATCGGGATGGTTGTCAGTGCTGTTTGAACAGCACGGTGTGCGGCATGGCAGCGCTATGGTATGGGGAATATTTGCTCTACGCTTCCTTATCCGGCCACTGGGGGGGATTCTGATTGCCCGCTATGCAGAAAAGAAGGGCAGGAAAGCGGCGTTGATTGTTACCAGTAGCTTAACCGGCGTTGCCACCTTCGCCATGGCATTTATGCCGGTCAATTTTGCCGGTCATGCGGTGGTTTTTGCCTTTCTGCTACTGCAAATGTTGCAGGCATTTTCTTTTGGCGGCGAATATCCCACGGTGATTAATTATCTGCTGCGCGATGCCCGGCAGAATGAATCGGCCAGAATCAGCGCCCTGATTGTCGGCAGCTCTCTGGTGGGGGTGGTCGCTTCCCTCAGCATTGTATTAGTACTGAACATGGTGCTTAGTGATAGCCAAATGCTGGAGTATGGCTGGCGTATACCATTGTTGATTGGTGGACTGAATGTCGTTATCTGCTTTTGGTTTCGTACGCGTCTGCCTTTTCAGGCGCCAGAGGCGAGGGCAAAACGGAGAAGGAGTCTGCTGAATAAACATGTTTTACTTATTTTCATGCTGACCATCACTGGCTCGGTGGTATTTTATGTACAAAATATGGCCAGCACGTTAATTGGTAACGCTCTGCTGATAGGTGAGCTAAAGGCTTTTTACCCGATTATTAATTCGCTGTTATTAATGTTAATGCTGGCTGCCGTAGCTATCTGGGTGGATAAGTTTTCTGATCCACAGAAAGCCTATAACCGGGGCGTCGTCTCTTTGTTACTACTGGCGATACCACTCTATTGGTTAATGGACAGTCAGTCATGGTTAGTGATGGCGCTGGCGGCGTTAGTGCTGTCTTTTATTAGCGCACTGATTCTGGCCAATCTGGCGGCTGTATTGTGGCAGACGGCGGGCGATCGGGATGTGGCGCTGGGGCTGGGTTATAATCTGGCGTCCTCAATCTTTGGCGGCTTAACCCCGGCAATTATTAACGCGGTTATTCCTTATGGGTTCGTCTATGCCGGTCTGTATGTAGCGCTATCGGCGTTGCCACTATTTCTGGCGTACAGATTTCACGCAAAGTGGAACGAAGATGGGGAAACGCTGGCCGCGAATAAATAATTTCTGATGGCGGAAAGCACACTTTTTCAGCATAACAACTTAAAAGACAGGCAATTAGCGCATATTTTCGGCGGTCAGTAACAATCGCGTTATTTGCCTGTTGCTCTCCCACAATCAACCCATTACACTGCTACGCATCTTGAAGACCTGAGCCGTGTATTACAGGGTTTTAAGATGGCTTTAGTAATAAAGTCTGCGGAGGGGTGGCCGAGTGGCTGAAGGCACCGGTCTTGAAAACCGGCGACGGGAAACCGTTCGAGAGTTCGAATCTCTCCTCCTCCGCCATCTTTACTCCCACTTACGCCATGAACAGTCCTGTTCAGACTCTCTGCGATACTACTCTCCGACCGCATAACCATGCGGATTATTTTTCTGCCAGCGCCATAAATCTTGCATCATCTGATGAATATCACGTGTTACCTGCCAGCCAAGCTGCTGTTTTGCCCGATGCACATCAGCCCAGAATGCGGCCAGATCGCCATCACGTCGCGGCAAAATCTGATATGGGATCTTTACGCCGGAAGCCTGCTCAAAGGCATTAACCATCTCCAGTACGGTGTAACCGACCCCCGCGCCAAGATTGTAAGCCTCGAAAGCGCTAATCTGCGGTAAATGGTCCATGGCAGCCAGATGCCCTGCGGCAACATCCATCACATGAATATAGTCACGTACGCCGGTGCCGTCCCGGGTAGGGAAATCCGCACCAAAAACCCCCAGTTTTTCCCGCTTACCGACTGCCACCTGGGCAATATAGGGCAGCAGATTATTAGGTATTCCCAGCGGATCTTCGCCAATGCGGCCAGAAGGGTGGGCGCCTACCGGATTGAAATAACGCAGCGCGATAATCGCAAAGTGCGCATTGGCCCGGGCGAAGTCTTGCAGGATCTGTTCAACCATAAATTTGGAGCTGCCATACGGGCTGCTGGTACCGCCTGTCGGCATTGTTTCGCGGTACGGGACCGGTGAGTCTGCGCCATATACCGTCGCCGATGAACTAAATATCAGCTGCCGGACATCCGCCTGGCGCATCGCCTCCAGCAACACCAGCGTGCCGGCAACATTATTCTGGTAATACTCCAGCGGTTTACGGGTGGATTCGCCGACGGCTTTTAGTCCGGCAAAATGAATAACGCGGGTAATCGGATGCTGGCTAAACAGCGCATTAAGGCAGGCGATATCGCGAATATCACCCTGGCAAAATGTTGCTGCTTTACCGGTCAGCGCGGCCACCCGCCGTAATGATTCTGCCGAAGCGTTCGACAAATTATCCACTACCACCACATCCTCACCCCGTTCCAGCAATGCCAGCACGGTATGGGAACCGATATAGCCGGCACCGCCGGTGACTAAAATGGTCATTTCAGATCCTTATACAACTTAATGGGCTGGCACCGGTAAGTCGGCGCTGATGCGCTCACCTGCCGCGTTAAACACCAGACACTGACTGGCGCTGAAACCGGGCTGCAGTTTTTGATAGGGCTTAAAGTGCACATCCCCCGGTAACAACATTTTAAAACCGTCATGACCATGGCACTGTCCGAACAGATAGGTGTTGTTGCCGAGGCGCTCCACGACTTCGCAGTGAAAATCGAGACGCAGTGGCGAGTCGCTGGTGGTGGTCAGATGCTCCGGGCGAATACCCAGCGTCACACTTTCACCGATGCCGACTTCACGGCTGTGGATCGGTAGTACCAGCGTTGTTGCGCTATCGATGGTTACCGTAAGCGTCTCCGGCTGCCAGCTTACGACAGTGGCGGGCAGGAAATTCATCTTTGGCGAACCAATAAAGCCGGCGACAAACTTATTGACCGGGTTGTAGTAGAGCGCCATCGGCGAGCCCATCTGCTCCACCTTGCCGTAATTCATTACGACAATTTTGTCTGCCAGGGTCATTGCCTCAACCTGATCGTGAGTGACATACACCATGGTGGTTTTCAGCTCCTGATGCAGTTTGGCAATATGCAGTCGCATATCAACGCGCAGCTCGGCATCGAGGTTGGAGAGCGGTTCATCAAACATAAATACCTTCGGATTACGCACGATGGCGCGTCCAATGGCAGTACGCTGACGCTGCCCGCCGGAAAGTTGCTTTGGCTTGCGGTCCAGCAGATGGGAGAGTTGCAAGGTTTTCGCTACCATCTCCACCTGATGGCGAATCTCATTTTTGGGCATGCCATTGACTTTCAGACCGTATCCCATATTTTCCGCCACCGTCATATGGGGATAGAGCGCGTAAGACTGAAACACCATTGCCACGCCACGATGGGCGGGGGCGACATCATTGACCCGCTCATCGCCAATCAGCACGTCGCCATCACTGATCTCTTCCAGACCGGCAATCATCCGCAGTAGGGTGGATTTGCCACAGCCGGATGGACCGACAAACACGGTAAATTCACCGCTCTCAATATCGAGGTTGATATCGTGCAGCGTTACCACTTTGTCAAAACGCTTGGTCACATTCCTTAATCTGATACTCGACATGCCTCAATCCTCAAAAGTTAACCGACAGGCAGCGACGAAGCAGGTTGTTATGGTAATTTTTGTATTACGTATAACAATTATTCTTGTCGCTGCCGGAGTGTCTGAAAAGCGTGTAATGACTATAACTGCGCTGATTTTCCTGCCCTATCGCTGCTTTTCATTTCTGCAATCAGGATCACACAATAGCGATAATTGTATAGAATAAACAGTATTGTAAGGGTAGCGTATAACAAAATCAGTTGTCGCCTGCGGATGCGCTGACAGTGGCACAGGCAGTGAGATTGAGGCTGTTACGTCATTTGCTAATTAAGACGTTATGGTTAAAAATGTAATACCTTCACATGAGGCAGATAATGAAAACCAAAAAGATAACCGCTCTGGTATTGACTACCCTCGTTGCCGGCCAGTTTGCCAGCTTTATTGCCAGCGCAGCGGATCAGCAGCTGACGGTCTGGGAAGACATTAAGAAATCGGTGGGTATTAAACAGGCGGTGACTGATTTCGAAAAGCAGTACCACGTAAAAGTTAATGTGCAGGAGATGCCTTACGCCCAGCAGATTGAAAAGCTGCGTCTGGATGGTCCGGCGGGTATCGGCCCCGATGTGCTGGTGATCCCTAACGATCAACTGGGCGCGGCGGTGGTGCAGGGACTGCTGTCACCGCTGAAAGTGCCGGAGGCTGAAACCCGGGCATTTACGCCATCGTCGATCAATGCTTTTACCATGAATAACACCCTTTACGGTTTGCCGAAAGCGGTGGAAACCCTGGTGCTGATCTACAACAAAGATCTGCTGCCAAAACCGCTGACCACGCTGGATGAATATTATGCCTTCTCAAAGCAGCAGCGTGCAGAGAATAAATACGGCCTGTTAGCGAAATTTGACCAGATCTATTACAGCTGGGGCGTTATCTCCCCTATGGGCGGCTATATCTTTGGCAAAAACGGCAAAGGCGGGCTGAATACCCAGGATGTCGGTCTCAATACCGCCGGCAGCGTAGAGGCGGTGACCTATGTGAAGAAATTTTATGCCGATGGTTTATTCCCCTCCGGGATTATTGGCGACAGCGGACTGAATGCTATCGACTCGCTGTTTACCGAGAAAAAAGCGGCGGCGGTGATAAACGGTCCATGGGCTTTCCAGCCCTATGCTGATGCCGGGATTAATTACGGTGTCGCACCGTTGCCAAAACTGGCCAATGGTAAAAGCATGAGTTCTTTCCTCGGCGTGAAAGGTTATGTGGTCTCTACCTGGAGTAAAGATCATGCGCTGGCACAGAAGTTTATCGAATTTATTAATCAGCCGGCATATGTGAAAACCCGTTATGAGGTGACCAAAGAGATCCCGGCACTGACGGCGATGATTGACGATCCGCTGATTAAAAATGATGACAAAGCCAGCGCGGTAGCGGTTCAGGCGGCTCTGGCCACCGCGATGCCGGGCGTGCCGGAAATGCAGGAAGTCTGGGGGCCGGCCAACTCGGCGCTGGAACTGAGCGTCACCGGTAAACAGCAGCCGAAAGCGGCGCTGGATGACGCGGTGAAGCAGATACATATGCAGATCGAAGCGATGAAGGCCAGCAACCAGTAATACCGTTGGTATTTGCCAGCTGAACGGGAGGTTTCCCTCCCGTGATATAGAAGGAGCAGTGTGTGATTCTTAGTCCCAGTGACAATTTAACCGCCGGTAAGGGCCGCAGCCGCTACGCGATTGCCGCGCTGGCATGTGCTCTGATACCTGGCTTCGGTCAGTTTTATAACCGACAGTGGGCGAAAGGGCTGATCTTTCTGCTGCTGCTCAGCAGTTTTATCGGTGTTTTTCACGATTTTCTCGCTGAGGGTCTGTGGGGGCTATATACCCTCGGTGAGGAAGTGCCGCGTGATAACTCTATTTTCCTGCTGGCAGAAGGTATTATCACACTGTTGATCCTTGCATTTGGCGTGGCCATTTATGGCCTGTCACTGCGCGATGCATGGATCAATGGCAAAAAACGCGATGATGGCTTTGCGCTGAATAGTGTGCGCAAACAGTACCAGATGTTACTGAGTGAAGGTTTCCCGTACCTGATGATCACCCCGGGATTTATCCTGCTGGTATTTGTGGTGATCTTCCCGATCCTGTTTGGCTTTTCCATTGCCTTTACCAACTACAACCTTTACCACACGCCGCCGGCGAAGCTGGTGGATTGGGTCGGGTTTAAAAACTTTATCAATATTTTTACCCTTGCTATCTGGCGTTCTACTTTCCTCGATGTGCTGCAGTGGACGGTGGTCTGGACACTGTTAGCGACTACCCTGCAGTGTACCGTTGGGGTGCTGCTGGCTATTCTGGTGAATCAGAAGGATTTACGCTTCAAACCACTGATTCGCACTATCTTTATCCTGCCATGGGCGGTACCGGGCTTTGTCACCATTCTGGTCTTTGCCGGGATGTTTAATGATAGTTTTGGCGTCATTAACAATGCCATCCTCGACTTTTTTGGGATTGCGCCAAAAGCCTGGATGACCGATCCCTTCTGGACGAAGACCGCATTAATTATGATGCAGACCTGGCTGGGCTTTCCGTTTGTCTTCGCCATGACTACCGGGGTGCTGCAGGCGATCCCCGATGATTTGTATGAAGCGGCTACCATGGACGGCGCCGGCAGCTGGACGAAATTAACCACCATCACTTTGCCGCTGGTGCTGTATTCAATTGCGCCGATCATTATTACGCAATACACCTTTAACTTTAATAACTTCAATATTATCTATTTGTTTAATAACGGCGGCCCGGCGGTGGCAGGTTCGAATGCGGGGGGGACGGATATTTTGGTTTCATGGATCTATAAGTTAACCATGTCCTCATCGCAATATGCGATTGCGGCAACCATTACCATATTACTTTCCATCTTTGTGGTTGGCCTGGCGTTATGGCAATTCCGCGCCACGAAGTCATTTAAAAATGATGATATGGCTTAAGGGTAACAATATGGCACACTCCCGCAGTATCCGAAAAGAGAAGTGGATTCGTTTATCACTTTCATGGCTGGTGATTATTCTGGTCTCCACCATTATTATTTATCCACTGATTTGGACCATTGGCGCATCGCTTAATGCCGGTAACAGCTTGCTGAGTAGTTCGATTATTCCGCAAAATCTCTCATTCCAGCACTATGCCGATCTGTTTAACGGCCAGGTTAACTATATGACCTGGTACTGGAACTCAATGAAGATCAGTTTCCTGACCATGGTGCTGACTTTAATCAGCGTCAGTTTTACCGCCTATGCCTTTTCACGTTTTCGGTTTAAAGGACGACAGAACGGGTTGATGCTGTTCTTACTGCTGCAGATGATCCCTCAGTTTTCGGCACTGATTGCCATCTTTGTATTGTCGCAGCTGCTGGGTCTGATTAACAGCCATCTGGCGCTGGTGTTGATCTATGTCGCCGGGATGATTCCGATGAACACCTACCTGATGAAAGGGTATCTGGATGCGATTCCAAAAGATCTTGATGAGTCTGCACGCATGGATGGGGCCAGTAATTTCCGTATTTTTATTGAAATTATTATGCCGCTGTCGAAGCCGATTATTGCGGTAGTTGCGCTGTTCTCTTTTACCGGCCCGCTCGGCGATTTTATTTTGTCGAGTACCATTTTGCGTACGCCGGATAAATATACCCTGCCGATTGGCCTGTATAACCTGGTGGCGCAAAAAATGGGCGCCAGTTATACCACCTATGCCGCAGGAGCGGTACTTATTGCGGTGCCAGTAGCGATTCTCTATCTGGCATTACAGAAGTACTTTGTTTCCGGTCTGACCTCGGGAAGTACCAAAGGATAATAAGATGAATATAAAACCGACTTTATTAAGCCTCTGCCTGGCTGGTTTACTGTCGTCACCTCTTTTTGCCGCCGATACAGTAACGGTCAGGCCGCTGCTGAATCAGCCCGCTGACTTTATCAAAGGGGTGGATATTTCCACGCTTGCTGAAGTGGAAAAACACGGCGGTAAATTCTATGACCAGAATAATCAGGCGCAGGATGCCTTAACCATCCTTAAACATAATGGCGTCAATTATGTGCGTCTGCGTCTGTGGGTGGATCCAAAAGACAGCGCCGGCAGTGCTTATGGCGGTGGCAACAACGATCTGGCGACCACGCTGGCGCTGGCGAAGCGGGTTAAGGCGCAGGGGATGAAGCTGCTGCTTGACTTCCATTACAGTGATTTCTGGACCGACCCGGGTAAGCAGTTTAAGCCGAAAGCCTGGCAACAGATGGACTATGCCCGGTTGAAAACCACCCTTCATGACTATACCCGCGACACCATTGCCACCTTTAAGCAGCAGGGGGTATTGCCGGATATGGTGCAGATCGGGAATGAAATTAATAGCGGCATTTTATGGCCGGAAGGGAAAAGCTGGGGCGAAGGCGGCGGCGAGTTCGACCGGCTGGCCGGGCTGCTAACCGCAGCAATTGACGGCGTACGCGAGAATCTGGACTCGCCAGCGCAGGTGAAAATTATGCTGCACCTCGCCAAAGGTACGCGCAATGATACGTTCCGCTGGTGGTTTGATGAAATAACCAAACGCAATGTGCCGTTCGATGTGATTGGCCTGTCGCTTTACACCTACTGGGATGGCCCGATCAGCGCACTGAAACTGAATATGGATGATATCAGCAAGCGCTATAACAAAGATGTGATTGTGGTAGAGGCGGCTTACGGTTACAGCCTGCAAAACTGTGATGATGCAGAAAATAGTTTTAATGCCAAAGAGGCGAAAGAGGGGGGGTATCCGGCGACGGTACAGGGGCAGGCTGATTATATCCACAATTTGATGCAAAGCATTATTGACGTGCCGGGTCAGCGCGGCAAGGGCATTTTTTACTGGGAGCCGGCCTGGATTGCCGTATCGGGTGCCGGTTGGGCCAGTAAAGCGGGAATGAAATATATCAGCGATGAATGGAAGGAAGGGAATGCCAGGGAGAACCAGGCGTTATTTGACTGCCAGGGGAAAGTGCTGCCTTCAGTAAAAGTATTTAATTAACCTGTATTAGCATCAGATGCGTTCTGTGCTGTGTTTTCTTCTTGTAAGGAAAATTCATGAACAAGTTTCCTCCTTTAAGTGCCAGGGTAAATGGCCTGCTGCATGGCGCAGACTATAACCCTGAGCAATGGTTTAATTATTCCGGGGTGGTGGAAGACGATTTAAAGATGATGAAGCAGGCAAACTGTAATGTGATGTCTGTGGGTATTTTTAGCTGGGCAATGCTGGAGCCGGAAGAGGGAAAATATACTTTCGGCTGGCTGGATGAGGTGCTGGATAAATTACACCAGCAGGGGATCTGGGTCTATCTGGCGACGCCCAGCGGCGCACGTCCGGCATGGATGTCGCAAAAGTATCCGGAAGTACTGCGCGTTGGCCGTAACCGGGTGGCAGCGCTGCACGGCGGCCGCCATAACCACTGCTTGTCGTCGCCGGTCTATCGCCGCAAAGTGGCTGAGATCAACCAGCAACTGGCCAGTCGTTATGCTTATCATCCGGCGGTGATTGGCTGGCATATTTCCAATGAGTACGGTGGTGAATGCCACTGCGACGGTTGTCAGGCGCAGTTCCGCCTCTGGTTACAGCAGCGCTATAAAACGCTGGCGGCGCTGAATGAAGCCTGGTGGAGCACTTTCTGGAGCCACACCTATAGCGACTGGTCACAGATTGAGTCGCCCGCCCCCCAGGGAGAGGCGTCAATCCATGGCCTGAATCTGGACTGGCGGCGCTTTAATACCGCGCAGGTAACGGATTTCTGCCGTCGGGAGATTGCACCGCTGAAAGCGGCCAATCCGCAACTGCCCGCGACCACCAACTTTATGGAATATTTCTACGACTATGATTACTGGCAGCTGTCGCAGGCGATTGATTTTATCTCGTGGGATAGTTATCCAATGTGGCACAGCCAGCAGGATGAAACTACGCTGGCCTGCTATACCGCGATGTTCCATGACCTGATGCGCACCCTGAAACAGGGCCAGCCTTTTGTACTGATGGAGTCGACGCCGAGCGTGACCAACTGGCAGCCGACCAGCAAGCTGAAGAAGCCGGGTATGCATATTCTCTCCTCGCTGCAGGCAGTGGCGCACGGTGCTGATTCGGTGCAGTACTTTCAGTGGCGTAAAAGCCGGGGTTCGGTCGAGAAGTTTCACGGTGCGGTGATCGATCACTATGGCGGACTGGATACCCGTGTCGGCCGTGAAGTGACTGAGCTTGGGCGGATTCTCGGCTGTATGAGCGCCGTCAGCGGCAGCCGGGTTGATGCCCGCGTGGCGATTATTTTTGACTGGGAAAGCCGCTGGGCGATGGATGATGCGCAGGGCCCGCGCAACTGCGGTATGGAATACGAAAAAACCGTGGCTGAACACTACCGACCGTTCTGGGAACAGGGCATTGCGGTGGATGTGATCAATGCCGATTGCGATCTCTCCGGTTATCAACTGGTGATTGCGCCGCTGTTGTATATGGTGCGCGAAGGTTTTGCTGCCAGAGTGGAAGATTTTGTCAGTCAGGGAGGCCAGTTCGTCACCACTTACTGGAGCGGTATTGTTAATCAGTCCGATCTTTGTCATCTCGGCGGTTTCCCCGGACCTTTGCGTGGCGTAATGGGCATCCGCGCGGAGGAGATTGACTGTCTGGCCGATGATGAAAGCAATAGCGTCACTGGCATCAGCGGCAATGTCGCCGGATTAACCGGGCCGTATCAGACGCGTCATCTTTGTGAATTGATTCATCTGGAAGGCGCGCAGGCGCTGGCCAGTTACGACAGTGATTTCTATGCCGGTATGCCGGCGGTCACCGTTAATCAGCAAGGCAAAGGTAAAGCCTGGTATATCGCTTCGCGCAACGATCTGGCTTTCCAGCGTGACTTCTTTGGCTCGCTGATCGCCGGGCTCCAGCTGCCGCGCGCCATGGATACGACATTCCCGCCAGGGGTGACGGCGCACAGCCGTGATGATGGCGAGCAGGCGTTTATTATTGTACAGAATTACAGTAACCAGGCGCAGAAATTAACCCTGCCGCAGGTGTATACCGATATGACCGACTTAAGCGCCGTCGAAGGCGAAATTACCCTGCAGCCATGGGGCAGTCGGGTACTGTCGCGTCGCCTGAAATAACCGTTCTACCCGTCACGCCCGCTCTATCTGAGCGGGCTTTTTTTTATGGTTAAGATGAGGAAATAACGATGGTCAGTCTCAAGTCATTTATCCATTATTTCTCCCAGCAGAAAACCGCACCGGAAGATAACAGTATCGACAGTGAGTACCTGCAGGCATTAATGCAGGGATTTGGTGGTCGTGACAATATTATTAAAGTTGACGCCTGTATTACCCGTCTGCGGGTAACGGTTAAAAACCTGGCGCAGGTGGATTCGGAAGGATTACAACGGGCGGGGGCCTTAGGGGTGATTATTCTCGGGCAGGAGGTACACGCAATCTTTGGCACGCAGTCGGATAATTTACGTAAACTGCTGGAGAAGCGTTTTTCGGTTAAAGATTAAAGATAAAAAAATGATAACCACCCTGCGGTGGTTATCAATAGCAAACAAGGACAGGAGAAATAGCGATAATCGTATGGCGATTAAATAAGTTAAATAACAGACACAAATAAATGATGGGTTACTGCATGAAAAAATTTACCACCAGGCTTCAACCTGCACACCAAAGTTCCAGGTGTTATTGGCTGTGCCGTCCTTAAATGATTTACCATCTTCAGAATCATTTAAATAAGAGGCGAAAACGCGCAATTCCGGCCGTGACATAAACTCCGGACCATCGGCTAATCCCAACGCCAGCGTATATTTCTGACCGGCCTGCTTATAATGGCTGCCATCTTTATTGTTATCTTTCTGATAGAAAGTACCCACTTCGCCAATCGCACGCACGTATTGCGTAAACTGATACTGTCCGCGTCCGACCAGCGACAGCAGGCTACTATCATTAATCTGGTCGTTAGTCTTGTCAGCCGATCCCCATGTCAGGACATGGTTAAGGGAAAACTTCTCGGTAATCGGGATCAGTCCGGTGTTAATTAAGCGGTAGCCGGTGGCATCCTCGGTATTGTGCCAGACATCATACCAGCCACCCCCCTGCGAGATCATATTCTGCGCCAGTCCCTTATTGGCGTACTGCAGTACGGTTTTATTGTAGCCGCCAAACATATCCTGGCTGATCTCACCGGTCAGCATGACCCCATTTTCCGCGTCGTACAGGCCACCATACTCTTTTTGCTTATTAGTTGGGTTTGGCATCGCGTAGTCGACGCCAAACTCGGTCCAGGCACCGCTCCACGGCTTCAGGCCGGCATAGCGTACGTCGATATAGTTGACGTTAAGGTCATTGTCATTATCGACACGGTAATCGACATCGTTGCCGTCGCCACGGATCCACGCCACTGAGACGGCGCCGGGTCCAAAGCTGTAGTTTTCAATCCCGGCGCCGGAGCCGGAAATATTCCAGTACTTGGTATCAATGATGTGCAGGTCATGGCGCTGGTAGTAGCGTTTACCCCCCCAGATCACCGCATTCGGATCGTTGGGGATCAATCCTTTGATTTGCAGGTTGAGCTGGCGTAAACCAAACTGCGCATCGTCATTCAGCGTCGATTCGCTGTCGTTAGAGCCATCGGAGACCATGCTGACCATGGTGTCGAGATAGAAGCTGACATCATTCTTTTTATACACTTCCGAACCCAGTTCAATTTCACCATAGGTATCGGCTTCATTACCCAGACGGCCCACTTTGTTTTTCTGATACTCAGCGATGCCGCCATCACTTGATGCGCCGACGCCCGAGCGGAAATAGCCGTGAAAGTCGATGCCATCGACAGCAAAAACAGAGCCAGAGCTTAAAGCCAGCGCTAAGGCGACGGCGACTGTGTGGAGTTTAGTGTTCATGATTGCCTCTTTTGTTTTTGTATTACGTTCACAATTGTGATGCTATAAAAGAGCTAACGATGAAATCACACAATTTGTTTATTAAGATATTGTGAGTTAGTGCAAATAAATCAGGTGTTTTTGTAACGACTGGTGATCGGGATCACCTGATTTTTAATTGTGAACGAATATCTTTTGTTGGCGTTATGCTGTCCGGCGTATCACCAGCTATGTTGGCCGCTAAGTGCCTGATACAATCAACAGAGAAAAACAGCAGGGAATCGGAAGATGAAGTCGAAGAGTACTACATTAGAGGATGTTGCCCGCCATGCCGGCGTGTCTTACCAGACTGTTTCCAGGGTACTGAATAAATCCGCCAATGTGTCTGAGGCCACGCGCCGCAAGGTAGAACAATCAATTGAGTTGTTGCGTTATGTGCCGAACCGGCTGGCGCAACAACTGGTGGGCAAACAGAGTCGCACGGTTGGACTGGTGACTATTTCGCTGGCGCTGCATGCGCCTTCACAAGTGGCGGCGGCAGTAAAGCGTTACGCCAATGATGAGCAGTATCAGGTGCTGATCTCGATGATCGATGAGAACGTCACTCATAGCATCCAGGATTCTATCAACGAGCTCAAGTCCCAGCTGGTGGATAAGGTTATCATTAACGTGCCGCTGGAGACCGCGCAGGCGGAGAAAATCGCCGCGGACAATGACGATATTATCTGTCTGTTTCTCGATGTTGATCCCTATTGTTCGGTGTTTAATGTCTCATTTAATCCGGCAGACGGTACCCGCGCCAGCGTCAGGTATTTATATGAGTTAGGTCATCGTGATATTGCTTTGCTGGCCGGGCCAAAAAATTCGGTGTCGGCCAATTTGCGCCTGAAAAGCTGGCAGGAGACGCTTAACAGTTATGGCCTGAGTCCGGTCATTACCCTGCACGGCAACTGGGATGCGCAGAGTGGTTATGCTGGCGCGTGGCAGATGTTGCGTGAAACGCCGGGTTTTTCCGCGGTACTGGTAGGCAACGATCAGATGGCGCTGGGGGTTCTCAGTGCTTTTCATCAAAATCACCTGAGCATTCCGGGACAGAAATCAGTCATTGGCTATGACGATACCTATGAAAGCTCTTTCTTTCATCCGGCGCTAACCACCGTTTCACTGGATCTTGACCTGCAGGGGAAAGAGGCGGTGCGGCGGATCCTCAGCGCCAGCGACAGCGAGGTTCAGCGTTCGTCGTCCATTTTGCCGGCCAGGCTGATTGTGCGTCACTCCACCGGTCCGCAGGTCGGACAGCAGCAGGATCTGCAGCAGATTGCCGATGAGTTACGCCAGCTGGCGCAGCGGCTGAGTTCAGGCTGAAGCAGGCGATGCGCGCGGGTAAAGCGTCTGCCCGCGCGAAATCACGACGCAGCAGCGTGACCTGCCTGATTCTGAAAAACATCCTGTTGCTTTTCAATCTGCTATTGGTACTAAACCGTAGCAGCCAGAGTCTGCTATATTGCTAACATTAATACGCTACTACAAACGTCCGGGGCTTTTCGGAACTGGGCAGGTTATGATGTTCCGATATTTTTGCTGTCCAGTGGTGGACAGCGTGTTTGATAGCCAGGATGTTTATCATCTGAATTAATGGAAAAGCACAATGATCAAAAAATATACTCTCTGCGCGTTGTCCGTACTGGCCACTTTACCCACCGGGTTTTCCGCCTGGGCCGCGGATGGTGATTTGCAGTTACAGCAAGTATTGATGATGAGTCGCCATAACCTGCGTGCCCCGCTGGCGGATAATGGCAGTGTGTTAGAGCAATCCACAAAAAAAGCCTGGCCGCAGTGGGATGTTCCCGGTGGTCAGCTCACCACCAAAGGTGGCGTGCTGGAAGTTTATATGGGGCACTATACCCGTGAATGGCTGGCGCAGCAGGGGCTGGTAAAAAACGGTGAATGTCCGGCATCCGATGATGTTTTTGCCTATGCCAACAGCCTGCAGCGTACGGTTGCTACCGCCCAGTTCTTTATTAATGGTGCTTTCCCTGGCTGCGATATCGCAGTAACCCATCAGGATGAGATGGGCACCATGGACCCGATCTTCAATCCGGTGATTACCGATGGCAGCGAAGAGTTCAATAAGAAAGCGCTGACGGCGATGAATGCCGCCGGTGAGAAACTGAGCCTGAAGCCAGCTTTCCAGCGTCTGGAAAAAATCATTGATTATAAAAATGCGCCAGCCTGTAAGGATAACAAGCAGTGCAGCCTGAGCGGCGACAATCAGGATAAATTTAAAGCGAATAATGGTGAAGAGCCTGGCGTAGCCGGACCCCTGCGGGTGGGCAACTCGCTGGTTGATGCCTTCACTCTGCAGTACTACGAAGGTTTCCCTATGGAGCAGGTGGCATGGGGGCAAATTAAGAGCGCAGATCAATGGAAAGAGCTGTCAGCGATTAAAAATGGCTATCAGGATGCCCTGTTTACGTCACCTGACATCGCACGCAATGTTGCCGCGCCACTGGTGGATTATATCCGCAGTCAGCTGATCGATCAGGACAAAGCGACGGCGCCAAAAGTTACGCTGATGGTGGGACATGACTCCAATATTGCTTCACTGCTGACCGCGCTGAATGTGAAGCCGTACGAGCTACCGGGCCAGAATGAGCGCACGCCAATTGGTGGTCAGATTGTTTTTGAACGCTGGCATGACAGTAAAAATAACAAAGACCTGGTAAAAGTGGAGTACGTTTACCAGAGTTCTGAGCAGTTGCGTGATGCTGAGCCGCTGTCGCTGAAGAATCCGCCACAGCGCGTGACGCTGCAGATGCAGGGATGTGAGACCGATGCCAATGGTTTCTGTTCATGGGAGCAGTTTTCGCAAGTGCTGAATAGCGCGGTGCAGGGCACGGCAATGCAACAGGCTGCGCCTAAACCTGCCGTCGTACCAGCCGCTGCGCCGGCGCAGGACGAAGCAAAAGTCGCCGCCGATAAAGCGGCTGCAGCTAAAGCTGACGCCGATAAAGCCGCGGCTGAGAAGGCTGCAGCAGATAAAGCGGCACAGGCGAAAGCCGCTGAGGAGAAGGTTACGGCAGATAAAGCCGCCGCTGCTCAGGCCGCTGCGGATAAAGCGGCTGCGGATAAAGCTGCCGCCGATAAAGCGGCTGCCGATAAAGCCGCAGCAGACAAAGCCGACGCGGCTAAGCCACAGGCCGACCAGCCGAAAGCCGCTGAAGCGCCAAAAGCGCAGTAATGTCGCCGCAGTGCTGATTAGCGCAATGGCTAAAAAAGGGGCCGACAAATTGTCGGCCCCTGATATTTCTGGCAATGAAATCCTGCCAGCGATCGCGTTCTATGCTTTCGCCACGACTACCAGCTTCTGATTTACAAACTCTTTGATACCGAGATCGGACAGTTCACGGCCAAAGCCGGAACGTTTCACCCCACCAAAAGGCAGTTCCGGCGCGGTATCGGTCATTGAGTTGATATATACCATGCCGGTTTCAATCCGCGAAGCCAGTTTTTTACCGCGCTCGATATTGCTGGTAAATACTGAGCCACCCAGGCCGTAGTGGGAATCGTTAGCCAGTTTCACCACTTCATCATCATCTTTCACTACGTAAATCTGCGCCACCGGGCCAAAGAACTCTTCAAAATACGCCGGATTAGCGCGGGTAATATTGGTGAGAATGGTCGGCTGATAGAAGCAGCCTTCACCTTCCAGCGCACTACCGCCAAAATGCAGTGTGGCGCCATTATCGACTGCCGCCTGAACCTGTTGCACCAGACTGTCGCGCGCAGCGGCGGAAGAGAGCGGGCCTAAGGTGGTGCTTTCATCCAGCGGATCGCCAATTTTCACCGCTTTAAATGCCGCAGTAAATTTCTCAAGGAAGGCATCGGCTACTTTCTGTTGCACCACAAAGCGCTTCGCGGCAGTACACACCTGGCCGGCATTATTCAGTCGCGCCTGTGCGCCTTGCCGGACGGCTTCATCGAGATTGCAGTCATCCAGCACGACAAAAACATCATTCCCCCCCAGTTCCAGCGTCGATTTTTTCAGGTATTTTGCAGCCTGAGCGGCGACAATGCTGCCCGCTTTTTCCGAACCGGTAAGGGCGGCGCCCTGCACGCGATCGTCAGCGATCAGTTCTGCAACCTGGGCGGTAGAGATAAACATATTGGTCCATGCGCCTTTGGGCGCACCGGCATCGAGGACTAACTGCTCAAAGATACTGGCGCAGTGCGGCACAATCCCCGCATGTTTGGCCAGCACCGGATTACCGGCGGCAAGATTAGGCGCCAGTACCCGCATCAGTTGATAGTAAGGGAAATTCCACGGCTCCACCGCCATAATCACGCCAATTGGATGGTTTTCCACCCAGGCTTCACCAAGATCGCTGGGGTAGCGCGTGGATTGCAGAAAACGTCCGGCATTTTCCGCATAGTAACGGGCAATTTGCGCACAAAGTTTAACTTCGCCGCGGCTCTGATTAATCAGTTTCCCCATTTCGACGCTGGCGATTTTTGCCAGTTCATCAACACGGCTGTCGATAAGGTCGGCCAGCTTTTTCAGTACCTGCAGGCGCGGCTGGATATCACCTTTACACCATGCAGACTGATACAGTTTTGCCGCCGTATCCAGCGCCTGTTCAACCTGTTGCGGGCTATGTTCCGGCCAGGATTTAATCAGTTTATTATTTGCCGGATTGATGGTCTGATATGACATGGATTCTCTCCCTGGTCATTGATTTGCAGAAAATAGCTTTGCGGGCGGGGGCTCCCGCCCGGACGCAGACGTGTCAGACATTTTTACGGTTGACCACTTTATCGTCCCACGTCAGTACGTCTTTATCGGTTTTCTCAAAGGCGCGCAGTAATACGTCATCGCTGCCTTGTTGTTCCCAGATTTTTTCAGCGAGTATTTCGTCATACGCTGCCACTTCAAAAATCGCTTCGGCGATTTCTGGCGAGGTGTGACGCAGGCTTGCCCATTCTCCTACACGATGTGCTTTCGATTGTTGCGTTGCCATGATTACCTCCTGAAAGGTGAGATTAGCCGTTAAGTTTGATTGCCAGACCGGCAACATATTCGCCCTGATAGCGGGCAATATTGAGTTCTTCTTCACTGGGCTGACGTGAACCGTCACCACCCGCAATGGTTGTGGCGCCGTAAGGCGTACCGCCGCGCACTTTGCTGACATCAAACAGCTCTTTCGCCGCATAGCCAATGGGGACAATTACCATACCGTGATGCGCTAAGGTGGTCCAGGTGGAAGAGATCGTATGTTCCTGACCGCCGCCAGTGCCGGTTGAGGCAAACACGCTGGCCAGCTTGCCGTACAACGCGCCTGAGGCCCATAACCCGCCGGTGCGATCGAGGAAGGTACGCATCTGGCCTGCCATATTGCCAAAACGCGTTGGGGTGCCGAAGATAATGGCGTCGTACTGCGGTAACTCTTCCGGCGTGGCGACAGCCTCTTGCTGTGCTTTTCCGCCCACTTGTGCAAAGCGTTCTGCGTCCATGGTTTCCGGAACGCGTTTCACCGTTACCTCTGCACCGCTTACTTTGCTGGCGCCTTCAGCGACCGCTTTGGCCATGGTTTCAATATGTCCGTACATTGAATAGTAGAGCACGAGAATCTTCGCCATTAATTAACTCCGTAGTTTGCTGATAAGTGGAGATAAAAAAACTCGCTGGCCCGGGGAGGGCCAGCGAGTGATTCAGAGTTTTTTCCGGGGCTTCTGCGGCATTTTGTCGCCAGATTCTGGCGCATTCTTTGGATCATCTTTTGCCGGACGGGGTTGTGGTTTTGCCATCATAGTTCTCCTGCACAGTTATGCGATTGATGAGGCCATTATTAGAGTATAGAAGAGAAATGGCAGCTTGCTGCGTCTGGCTGCCGGCGCGGCGCTGGCGGCAAAGAGCATGATTTCAGCGGCGGAAATTTCAATAATGCTTAGAAAGAGTTAAGTGAAGTCTGCGGCAGTAACGGCATTTTTTAGTTGATTGTTTGTTTCTAAATATAAATAAAAGGCTGAAAAGCGCGCGTTTCGTCTAAACTGGAACAGGTGGCGATAACCAACGGGCAGATGATTACCCGATTCCGCCACCCCCTTTCGCCGCAGGCGGAGAGGGCGTTAGCAATATGATGGCTTAACTATTCGGAGGTAAGAAATGGCAGAACATCGTGGAGGCTCTGGTAATTTCGCTGAAGACCGTGAGAGAGCATCAGAAGCTGGCCGTAAAGGAGGCAAAAGCAGCGGTGGCAATTTTAAAAATGACCCGCAGCGTGCTTCCAAAGCAGGTGAAAAAGGGGGACGGAGCAGCGGCAAGAAATAACTACCCGTTGTCTGTACTCTGAGTATGTCCCCCCAGCCGCCGGGTAATGCCCGGCGGTTTGCTGTTTAATCATCGTCGCCATTGACCTCTCCTGTTCGCCAACGCACACTAGCGCCCACTTTTATTCAGTGGATCGGGCTATGTCGGCGTTTTTTGCGCGTTATAAATTCAGCATCAAAATGCAGGAAGTGGTACTCATCCTGATCACTATGTTGTGGGGCGGCACCTTTCTGGTGGTGCATCACGCGATGACCGTCAGTGGTCCGTTCTTCTTTGTCGGTCTGCGTTTTGCCACCGCGGCGCTGTTGCTGGCGCTGTTTTCGTGGAAAACATTGCGCGGATTATGCTGGCAGGAAGTGAAAGCCGGCGCCTGGATTGGGCTGGCGATCGCCGGTGGTTATGGTCTGCAAACCTGGGGGATGCAGACTATTTCCAGCAGTAAATCGGCGTTTATTACTGCCATGTATGTGCCGCTGGTGCCGCTACTGCAGTGGTTGTTCCTTGGCCGTATGCCGGGGATTATGTCCTGGATTGGGGTGATCCTCGCCTTTAGCGGTTTGTTATTACTGGCCGGGCCGGAAGGTAACTCGCTGGCGTTTAGCGCCGGGGAGATCGCTACGCTGCTTAGTGCGCTGGCGATTGCTGCCGAAATTATCCTGATCGGCGCTTGCGCCGGTAAGGTTGATGTACGGCGCGTGACTATCGTGCAGTTGGCGGTGGCCGCAGTTTGCGCGTTTATTTTTATGCTGCCCAATCGGGAGTCGATACCGGCGTATTCTCCATACCTGCTGTACAGCGCCATCGGACTGGGGATGGCCAGTGCGGTGATTCAGGTCACCATGAACTGGGCGCAGCGTAGTGTCTCACCGACCCGTGCCACGGTGATTTATGCCGGAGAACCGGTATGGGCGGGAATTGTCGGACGTATTGCCGGTGAGCGTCTGCCGGGTATTGCCCTGCTCGGTGCGGCGCTGATTGTACTGGGCGTATTAATCAGTGAACTGCGACTGCAGCGCAAAAAAAAGGCGAAGGATAAACCTTCGCCTCAGCAGATCACGGAAAACCCTTAGCTGTCCTGCGGTAGCGGTTTACTGCCGCTGATGGCCACGGCGCGGCGGTGGCTGAGGATGGCATTGAGGATGATGGCGCCGAAGGTTGCGGTACCGATGCCGCCCAGGGTAAAACCGCCGATATTAAGCGCAAAGTCACCGGCGCCCAGCACCAGGGTGACGGCGACCATAATCAGGTTGCCGTTCTGGCTGAGATCAACATGGTTTTGCACCCAGATACGTGCGCCTGCCACGGCAATTAGCCCAAATACCACAATCGAAGCGCCACCAATCACCGCCGCCGGGATGGTGTGGATCAGCGCCCCAAATTTCGGCGAGAAGCCAAGCAGCATCGCGATCACTGCTGCAGCGACAAACACCAGCGTCGAATAGACTTTAGTTACCGCCATCACGCCAATATTTTCCGCATAAGTGGTGACACCGCTGCCGCCCACCGACCCGGAGAGCATGGTGGCCAGACCGTCGCCAACAAAAGCCCGACCCATCCAGGGATCAAGATTGCGTTCAGTCATACCGGCTACCGCTTTGATATGTCCAAGATTTTCCGCCACCAGAATGACCGCCACCGGAGCAATCATCACCATTGCCTGCAGACTAAAGGTCGGCGTAGTGGTTTGCGGCAGTCCAAACCAGGGGGCGTTAGCCAGCAGGCTGAAGTCGACGGGTTTACCGAGACCAAACACATTGGTTAACAACGCATAAATCGCCCAGGCGACGATCAGCCCCACCAGAATGAGCAGACGCTGTACCATACCCCGGGTAAATACCGCGACTACCCCGATACACAGCACCGTCATCACCGCCATCCAGCTGTCGAACATCGAGCCTGAGACGCCACGTACCGCAATCGGAGCCAGGTTAAGACCAATAGCCATCACCACGGCGCCGGTGACCACGGGCGGCATCAGGCGTTCAATCCAGCGGGTTCCCGCTTTCATTACGACCAGACCGATCAGCGTATACAGCAGGCCGCAGGCGATAATGCCGCCCAGCGCGACACTCAGATTCGGATTCAGACCCTGGCCGTTAAAGCCGGTTACGGCAATAACTACCCCGACAAAGGCGGCGCTGGAACCAAGATAGCTGGGTACCCGGCCAGCGGTAATCAGAAAGAACAGCAGAGTACCGACACCGGACATCAGAATCGACAGGTTAGGATCAAGCCCCATCAGCAGCGGCATCAGCACCGTTGCGCCAAACATCGCTACCGCATGTTGCAAACCCATAATAATGGTCTGCCCGGCGGGCAGGGTTTCATCGGGGGCTACCAGGCCGTTATCAGTAACCGCCGATTTTTTACGCCATTGTGGAAACCAGGAACCAGACATCGTTTTCTCCCAACCAAAGTGCTAAATAACGGTGACCGCCGGATGGCGGATTAACTGGCTTCCTGCCGTAACAGATGATGATATCCACGATCGAAATAGATCAGGCCGTGCGTATTGTCGTTACACACCAGCGCCTGTGCTTCACAGAACAGAATGTCATGTGTGCCGACACTAACCACCTGGGTGATTTTGCAGTCGAAAGAGGCCACGGCGCCGGCAAGGATCGGCGCACCGGTCACCAGTGTTGACCACTCGGCAGCGATAAAACGTTCCTCCATCGGCGTTTTACCGCCAAACAAATTGGAGAGGGATTCATGACCGGCCGCCAGAGTATTAACGCACAGCGTCTGATTCTGGCTGAATACCGGCCACACCGAGGCCGAACGGTTCAGGCACACCAGTAATGTCGGCGGGCTGTCGGTGACGCTACACACGGCGGAAGCGGTAAAACCGGCGCGACCACCAGGACCATCAGTAGTAATGATATTCACCGCCGCGCCAAGGCGTGACATGGCATGACGGAATTCCTGTTTTTCTACACTGGCCGCAGCCAGCGGCAGGGTATGCAGCGACATGGGTAACTCCTTATCCGAGCACGCAGGCGTCGGTGAAATCGAGACGCGGCAGGCGGCCATAGACTTTGCTGCTGTCGCCGTAGCCGATATTAATCAACAGATTGCTTTTCCAGCCGCTGTCAGCAAAAAAGGCCGCATCTACTTTAGCGCGGTCAAAACCGGACATCGGTCCGGTATCAAGGCCGAGGGCGCGGCAGGCGCTAATCAGGTAAGCCGCCTGCAGCGAGCTGTTACGAAAGGCTGTCTCTTCCGCCAGTTCAGGACTGGAGGTGAACCAGGAACGTGCATCCGCGTGTGGAAACAGGGTCGGCAGCGCGTCATAAAACAACGGGTCCCAGGCGACGATGGCGGTAACCGGAGCCGCCATGGTTTTCTCCAGATTGCCGCTGGAGAGCGTCGGGCGCAGTTTCTCTTTGCCTTCCGCGCTGCGTACAAACAAGAAACGCGCCGGGCTGCAGTTGGCGGAAGTCGGGCCCATACGCACCAGCTGATAAATTTCCGCCAGCTGCGTATCGCTGACCGGTTTATTCAGCCAGCTATTGTGGGTGCGCGCGCTGGTAAACAGGATGTCGAGTGCTTCGCTATTCAGTGGTTCTGCCATGATGGCTCCATTACAGTTGCTGGTGCCGGGCCGGGAGCAGGCGTCTCCAGCCATTCCATCAGCATCGGGTTAAAAGTAAGGCTATCGGTAACGCTCATTGCATGTCCCCCCCAGCTCATTTTCTTCAGGCTGGCATTGGGCAGGGCATCCAGCAGGATTTCTGAGCAGGTCCAGGGTACCAGCAGATCGTCCTGCGAACAGATCAGCAGGACCGGCTGGGTGATTTGCGCGGCAGTGGCGCTGAAATCGGTGGTCATCAGGGCATGGAGACGGCGCAATAAGTTTTCCATCCCCTGGAAGTGAGCCACATGCAGGGTATCTTCCGCTTCAATGCGTGACTGATTGGCCGATAGCCAGTCTGCCGGGTAGAGAAACAGGGGCTGCGCGCGGACAAAGGCTTCGACGCCGACATTCAGCAGTAGATCGCGGCGCACATGAAAACAGCGACGGGTATGGGGATCGAGACGCAGCCAGCCGTTTACCACCACCACCCGCGACACCAGCGCCGGGTAATCGAGCGCCATCTGCAGACCAATCATGCCACCCAGCGCATGTCCCACCACATCACACTGGCTGATACCATGTTGCGCCAGCGCGCTGGCCAGTTCAGCGGCCATATCTTGCATACTGTAGCCATCAGGCAGCGTATCCGGGCTGCGACCGGTGCCGCGCTGGTCATACACTACGACGCGATACTGCGCGCGTAATGCATTCAACTGAGGCAGCCAGAAGTTGCCGGATCCGCCCAACCCGGCGGACAGCACCACGGTTTTCGCCTGCGGATGTTGCTGGCCCGATAGCTCGATATACATGTCGTTGCTCCTTATTTACCAATATGGGCGACGGTGGCGATCTCGATCAGCGCATCCGGTTTCACCAGGCCGCACTGGATACAGAAGCGCGCGGGTTTCTCTCCGGGAAAGTATTCGGCATAGACCTGATTTATCGCTGCGTAGTTGTTCCAGTCGGTGATAAAAATCGAGTTAAAAGTGACGTCATCCATGGTGCCGCCGGCGGTTTCAATCACGCTTTTAATGACCTCCAGCACATGGCGCGTTTGTGCGGCCGCATCGCCAACGTGCACCACATTGTTCTGCTTATCAAAAGGCAGGGTGCCCGAAACGTAAACCACGCCATCAGCGAGGGTGCCGGGAACAAACGGGGCGATAGGAATAGCGGTGCCCGGTGGGGTGATCACTGTTTTTGGCATAACAACTTCTCCATATTTATATGACTGAACTCAGGCCTGGCGCTTAAGCGGCAAGGCAGGGGATTGCAGGCTGCTGCAGAAACTGTCGACATCGGAAACCCAGCCGAAGAAGGTTTCAATATTGAAAATCGCCGCCTGCTGGGCGAAAGCAGGTCCGGCCTGATAAGTGGCGTCTTCCAGCACTACGCCAAAATATTCGAGAAAAAAGCCGTCGCGTAGCGTCGACTCGACGCAGACATTGGTGGCGATACCGGTGAAAATCAGATGGCGGATGCCACGGCTGCGCAGCATGCTATCCAGTGGAGTATTAAAAAAGCCGCTATAGCGCGGTTTTGGCAGTACGATATCACCCGCCTGAGGTTGTAATTCGTCAACCAGCTGGTAATCCCAGCCGCCTTTTGACAGCAGCGAGCCTTGTAGCTCAGGTTTTTTGCGCATGGTTTTTAGCGCGTTGGATTTATGGAAGTTGGGCGAGCCAGCGCCACCGGCTTCAACGTACTGATCGTCCCAGCCGTTCTGGAACCAGATAATCTGAATCCCCGCCGCGCGAGCGGCATTGACCGCGATATTAATTTTGCCGATCACCGGTTTGGTGGCGGAGACATCGAAGCCCGCCAGATCGAGATACCCTCCTGCAGTGGCATAGGCATTTTGCATATCGACTACGATCAGCGCCGTCTGCTGCGGCGGGAAGGCGATCGCTTCCGGACGGGCAGGCAGCGTCAGCAGGTTTTCTGTGGCGGTAGTGGCGCAAACGACGGTATCAGGCTTATTCATCAGGCTACCTCTTTTGCCGCGTCAATCACATCCATACGGCTGGTCATCAGTGGCTGGATCCGTTGGCCAAACGCTTCGATTCCTTGCAGGAAATCATCAAAGGTCAGCAGTACGCCCTGGGTGCCATCAACCGTAGCGACTTCATCCAGCATGCGTGCGACGTTGGCGTAAGAACCCACCAGCGTACCCATATTGATATTGACCGCCGAAGTCGGGTCCGCCATCTGCCGGACATTGGTATCGCTGCCGGAGCGCTTATCCTGCTGACTCTGGGTGGTCAGCCATGCCAGCGCCTCTTCATCAGCGCCGGCTTTGTAGTGTTCCCATTTGGCGCGTGCGGCCTCGTCCGTTTCATCGGCAATAATCATAAACAGCACATAGGTTCCGACATCACGCCCCGTGGTTTCCGCTGCGGCTTTCATTCGGCTGGCGGTGGGGGCGAAAGCGGTTGGCGTGTTGACGCCTTTGCCGAAGCAAAAGTTGTAATCAGCGTATTTGGCGGAGAATTCCATTCCGGCATCACTCTGACCGGCGCAGATCACCTTCATCGGCTGTTGCGGCTGCGGGCTGAGACGACAGTCGTTCATGGTCAGGAACTCACCTTTTAAATCAGATTTACCGGTACCCCACAGATCACGCAGTACCTGCACGTATTCCGTCAGGTAGTCATAGCGACGCGCAAAGTACTCATCGCCTGGCCAGATGCCCATCTGGTCATATTCCGGTTTTTGCCAGCCGGTCACCAGGTTAACGCCAAAGCGTCCATTGGAGATCGAATCGATCGTCGACGCCATGCGTGCGACAATGGCTGGCGGCAGCGTCAGCGTGGCGGCAGTAGCGTAGATTTGGATGCGCGAAGTGACAGCGGCAAGACCCGCCATCAGGGTGAAAGATTCAAGGTTGTGATCCCAGAACTCGGTTTTGCCGCCAAAGCCGCGTAGTTTGATCATCGAAAGGGCAAAATCAAAATGATAATGCTCGGCTTTCAGCACGATGGCTTTGTTGAGCTCGAAGGTCGGCATATATTGCGGCGCATTAGTTGAGATCAACCAGCCGTTGTTACCGATAGGGATAAAAACACCAATTTTCATGTGAAACCCTCTGCTTGACGATGGACGTGGTTCACGCGCTGCGGTGCATCCTGCATTTTCCCTCGAGGCGGCGCTCACAGAATAAATTGCAAAGGTTGTGCCAGAAATTAAAAGGCTTTTGTAAACAGAGTGTTGTTAAAAATACACTCTGATGTTGCAGAGCAAACGGTCCATAATGGACCGTCTGGTAAAAATTAAACGCACAACAAACAGGCAGTGATGTACCATTTGAGTGCATTCCCGCGCATTAGGTATGACGAAATCACTTTGCTATCATGGGTCGATGATTAATGGAGAAGGAATTACAGTGAAGTCTTCAGAAAAAGCACCCACGCGCCGTTCACGCGCCGTTGCCGCGAAACGTGAGGCGATCCTTGTCGCCGCACTGGAGTTCTTTTCTCAATTCGGTATCCACGGCACCAGTCTGGATAAAGTGGCAGAGCGCGCGGATGTGTCGAAAACTAATCTGCTCTACTATTTCCCATCCAAGGAGGAGCTGTATATCGCAGTGCTGAAGGATATTCTTGATGTCTGGCTGGCGCCGCTGCGTGCATTACGCGATGATTTGCAGCCGCTGGAAGCGATTGGCGAATATATCCGTATGAAGCTGGTGGTATCGCGTGATCACCCGCAGGCATCAAGGCTGTTCTGCCTCGAAATGTTGCAGGGGGCGCCATTACTAAAAGGTGAGCTGGAAGGGGCGCTAAAAGCGCTGGTGGATGAGAAATCCGCAGTGATTGAAGGTTGGATCGAGCAGGGGCGTCTGGCGCCAGTGGAGCCGCACCATCTGATCTTTATGCTGTGGGCGACCACTCAGCACTATGCTGACTTCGCTACCCAGGTGGAAGCCATAACCGGTCAAACTCTCAGTGATGACAGCTTTTTCGATCAGACGGTAGAGAATGTACAA
This sequence comes from Pantoea sp. B65, assembly GCF_047308185.1. Taxonomy (NCBI): domain Bacteria; kingdom Pseudomonadati; phylum Pseudomonadota; class Gammaproteobacteria; order Enterobacterales; family Erwiniaceae; genus Pantoea; species Pantoea sp. B65. The sequence continues at coordinate 119,948 of NZ_JAHXPU010000041.1, read as the reverse complement.
CGGATGGTGATTGAAGGTATTCGTGTACGCTAATATCACGGCACTCTGCGGATAATCCATGCAACGGACGGCATCAATGCCGCCCGTCGATATCTGAGGATGGATATTACGCCGCTTTCCTGCTGCGCATAAACCAGCCAATCGCCAGCAGAACAAACCACAGCGGCGTGACCATCAGCGCCTGACGGGTATCTTCCTCCAGTGTCAGCAATACCAGCACAAATACAAAGAATGCCATACAGACCCAGCACATCAATTTACCCAGCGGCATTTTATAAATGGACTCGGCGTGCAACTGCGGGCGCTGTTTGCGGTACACCAGATACGAACAGAGAATAATGGTCCAGACAAACATAAACAGAATGGCGGAAACCGTGGTTACCATGGTGAATACTGTCATCACGTTCGGAATCAGATAGATAAGCGCTACCCCTCCCAGCAGACACAGGCAGGAGAAGAACAGGCCATTGGTCGGCACCGCGCGGCTTGACAGGCGACCAAAGCCGCTATGAGCCACCCCTTGCTGCGCTAAGCCGTACAGCATACGGCTGGTGGAGAAAATGCCGCTGTTAGCCGAAGACGCTGCCGAGGTCAGTACGACAAAGTTAACGATACTGGCTGCTGCCGGCAGACCGATCATAACAAACATCTCCACGAACGGGCTGCGATCGGCGAGTACCTGGTTCCATGGCGTTACCGCCATAATCACCATCAGCGCCAGCACGTAGAAAAAGATAATACGGATGGGAATGGCGTTAATCGCGCGCGGCAACACGGTTTTCGGATCGTGAGTTTCAGCCGCCGCGGTACCAACCAGTTCAATGCCGACAAAGGCAAATACCGCAATCTGGAACCCGGCAAAGAAACCACTCAACCCTTTCGGGAACATACCGCCATGATCCCAGATATTGGTTAACGATGCGGTTCCGCCACCCGATGAAGGGTAGTGAATCGCGACCAGTACAATACCGGTGGCAATTAACGCCACGATGGCGACGATTTTTATAATGGCAAACCAGAACTCCATTTCACCGAATAATTTGACTGTCGCAATATTCAGCGCGAGAAATACTACCACGCAGAGTAATGCACTCATCCAGATGGAAAAATCGGGGAACCAGAGCTGGAAATAGGAACTGATGGCGACCACATCGGCAATACCGGTGACGACCCAGCAGAACCAGTAGGTCCAGCCGGTGAAATAACCGGCCCAGGGACCGAGTAAATCGGCGGCAAAATCGCTAAATGATTTATATTCCAGATTGGAAAGCAGTAACTCGCCCATGGCGCGCATCACGAAAAACAGCATAAAACCGATGATCATATAGACGAAAATGATCGAAGGTCCGGCGAGGCTAATGGTTTTGCCTGAGCCCATAAATAAGCCGGTACCGATAGCTCCGCCAATGGCGATCAGCTGGATATGACGATTATGAAGATTACGCTGTAATTTATCCGGCTCTGCGGATGTCAGCACCGTGTCTTTTGATTGATCAACCATAACAATTCTGTTCCTGTCAGTGATGGTGTGTCAGCTCTGTTGGCTGTTATTTAATCTGGTCAATGCCCAGCTAAGTTGGCATAAGATAGTGTAATAAGCGTGTTAACTGGTAATTTTTTTTGCCGGCGCAACACGATTTCATCCACATCCGGAGCAGATAATGAGCAGTGGATAATAGATAAGCAGCGCGGCTGTGATTAACAGCAGTAGCCAGCTAATGTGCGCGATAATCGTTATCACGCGACTCAGGTTCCGCATACTGGACTATGGTTGATAGAGGGGACATAAAGAGGGTATTACCTGTCGGTTGAGGAAACAGGCATCCGTGAAATTTCTGATAGCGATAGTCATCATTATTGTCGGCGCGATACTGACCATGCCGTGGCTAAAACAGCATCTGCCCGCTGAATATAATCCTTTCACTCCACTTGCGGTAACCGACCCGCCGAATTTTATTACCCGCTATAAATTGCACCGGCTGGCAACGGATCCGCAGGCTTGTCTGGCGCTCATGGCGCATGCCCGTGACGCCGGGCTGGTCTCTTTCAGTCGTCCCGGTAGCATCGGCGGCCAGTGCCCGCTTCAGGATCCGCTCAGCATTCAGCGTTTTGGCGATGTGCAACTTAACAGCCGTTTTCTCGCCAGTTGTCCTCTGGCGGTAAGCAGCCTGATGTTTGTATTGCAGCTTAAGCAGAATGGCGGCGGCGCATTATCCTCTCCGCTGGCACGTATTGAGCATTTGGGCAGTTATGCCTGTCGCAATATTTATCACCGGGCACAAGGGAGGCTGAGTGAGCATGCCACGGCCGATGCCTGGGACATTGCCGAATTTCAGTTAAAAAATGGTCAGCGCATCAGCGTATTAGATCACTGGCAGCAGCCGGCAGAGAAGGCAGCCTGGCTTCACCGCCGCTTTCTGGAAAGTTGCCGTTATTTTGGTAATTCACTCGGGCCGGATTATAACGCCGCACATGCCAGCCATTTTCATTTTGGGATGCGTGGCTTTGGCGTTTGTCGCTAACGCATTAAAATGCCGGTTTTCTGTCGCGCTTAAGCAGAAAACTGCTGGCAGGCCAGGAGAAAATAAAGCCCGTCATCATTGCAATCTGCAACATAAACCAGAACAGCAGCAACATCGGATTGACCTGATCATTGAGGACGAATTTCAGCGCCAGAGACATAGTGAACAGGGTGCCCAGTTGATATATCACCAGCGGGAAGGTCTGCGCTTTACAGGCCAGCAATAAAGCAGGGATAACGCGTAGCTGTCTGCCTTGCCGGATTGCCAGAAACTGAAACAATAAGCCGAGAAACACTGACAGTAGCAGGCAGTAAATACCTTCCAGCCACAACGGAGTGGCAATTGAAAGATGTTGCAGCAGTACAAGCAGCGCAAGCGTGGCGCTGTTACCGAGCACACAGGCTGCAGCGCAGAGTGAAGTGGAGGTAAACACCCGGCGCCAGAGCAGGGTATCATCGGTGGTACGCTGCTGAATGCGTAACGCCGGAGTTCGCTTATGAAAGTGATTACGGCCAAGATACCACCACGCCAGCCAGCCAAGAAACGGCATATACAAACCGGTTACCGGCCAGACAATGTTCATAATTCCCAGCGGATGCGGGGATCTAAACAGGTCTTTGGTGATCATCAGGGCAGTACAAATCCCGAGGATTAAAAACAGCATGGCAAACTGGTTGAGCATGGTGCTATTCCTGTGTCAGTGATCGGGCTGTCGTCATACTAAAATAATTTTTTAAAATTCAGTTGGTTATCTGATTTTTTGCCATCTGTCATTAATCTGGTAAGGATTAAATTTATATCCGGAGAAGAGGTATTAATAATAAAAAAGAATAATGCATTTATGCAGATGATTATCGATCGCAAAACCGATATCGCCAGTATTAACCAATAACCCTTGCTTAACCAGGCGATTTACCCTGTGGCGGATCATAATTACCGTGCCATGCAGATATATACTATTGTTTTTTAAATGATTTTTATTAAATGTGCAGCAAGATTTAACTTAAGGTATTCACTATAAAACAATAGCGAAACAATCAGGCAATAAACAGGCCAAAAAAATTGAATATTAATGAGAAAAATCTTATTCTGTGAGATTGATAATAAATGAAACAGTGGATGGCTGGCAACTCAGCGATAAGTATTGCCGATCAGGGATGGCGCCTTCCATTTATTTTTTTATCTTAAATGCATCGGATATCTTCTTCCGGTTGTGAATAATTTTCATCACCCCGGGCGCAATTACTGCGGTTTTTCTCTCGTTGAGTACTGCCGGTAACCGGTAATAAGTAGTGTTTCTGGTAGAAATCCATTTTTAACACGGCATTACCACCACAATTATAAGCACGACGCGCATGATACTGCGTATCAATGAGGCATTGATGAAGTCCGATAACTATTTCGGCTGGCGTGGCGAAGTTGGGGCTCTTTTCCACACTGTTGATGAAACTTGCCAGCTAATCCATATCGTTCAGCAACAGATTGAACAGCTGGGTTTTGACTATTTCTCCTTGTATATCCGGCATCCCGTCCCTTTTACCCGGCCAGAAACGCATTTGCACTCCACCTTTCCTGCGCGCTGGTTAAGGCATTATCGTAAAGAAAAATTTATCGATGTTGACCCGATTGTGCAGTTGCGCCACCCGTCGGGAACCATTCTGCCATGGAAAGATGAGTTTTTTAGCAGCTGCGAGAAACTCTGGCGCGAAGCCAATGAATTTGGCCTGCGGTCGGGGTTTTCCTGTTCTATAATGGCAACTAACCGTGCCACCGGGATATTGTCAGTGTCATCACGTGTTTCTTTAAAAACCATTGATGTCGGACCGACCTTTGAGATGAAACTCCAGCATTTGACGGAGCTATATCTGATGGCTTTGATGCGCCTTCAGGACCGTTCTATGTCAGTGCTGAACATGGTGTTTAGTGAGCGAGAGCTGGAAATAGTGAAATGGACCGCTGAAGGGAAAACCGCCGCAGAGATCTCACTTATTCTCGGTATTTCACCGCATACCGTTAATTTTCATCAAAAAAATATGCAAAAACGGTTAAATGTGGCGAACAAAACTCAGCTTGCCTGCTATGCCGCTGCAGTTGGCTTAATTTAAACAAACGCAACTACTAATTTTGGTAGTTACATCTCGCTAATCGGTTGTCTACCCTGCGCCCAGGGTAACAAATCTGCTGATGCCGCGACCTCGCGGCATCTACGAGGGGATGCGACAGGGGACAGTGATGAAGATTATTCAAACCCAGCTTAAGGACATGCCATCCTCGTTGCTGGCGGAGTTAGGAAGTTACCGCTACAACGTGTTTGCGCGTGGCGAAGGTTGGTCTATTCCATCGCGGCTGCGGACACCCGGTCAGGAGTATGATCGATTTGATCGCTCAGACGTCAACTGGCTGATTGCATGGAGTGCGCAACACGGTATCAGTGGCTGCGCGCGGCTGATGAAATGGCAGGATACGGATGTTAGCGATGGTATCACTGTGCCGTTTGATATTGATGCAACCTGGGAAATGTCACGTTTTTCTGCCCGGCTGGAGATCGATAAAGAGCTGCCGCTGAATATTTTGTGGCATGCGCTACAGATGGCGGAAAACTGCGGCATTCAACATGTCGTCAGTGCTGCCACGCCGATGCTGGAAAAAATGTTTGAACAGTACCAGGTCAGATACGAACCGCTCACTCCCGGGTTGATTAACTCAGAAGATAATTTATTTGCGGTGAAGATCCCGGTGAATCAGCCAACGCTGGCGGATAAATATCATGGTGCGCGCCGCTTCAGTCCGGAGGAGGTTCTGCCTTCGTTAGGCGTTTCCGTGAACTGGCATGCCCGCGGTCGCTAGTTATGCCCAGCGCGACCACAAGCTGATTAGCAGCCATGCAGCGAGGACCCAGCACAGGATCGCGCTGCCAAAGGCGACGGGCAGGCGCATAAAACCGACGAAGTACCACAAAGATAACAGGTAGATAAAGTAGGGCAGGATCGCCCACATACCAAACAGGATGGTGGTACGCAGCGCTTCAATGCCGCGTTCCGTCACTACAACATAGTGGGCGATCAACGCAAAGGTGGGAAACAGCGGGATCAGCCCGGCTATATAGTAGTTACGTGTCTTTGCCAGAAAACCAATCAGTACGACGACTGCCGCCCCGAGTATTGCCTTGATAAGTAAGCCCATTGTTGCGCTCTGTTAAACCCAAAACAGCTAAAATGGGCTAACCGGGACGTAAAATCAATGGGCTTGTGGATAATCCTGTTACTGGCGGTAGGCGAATTTGATCTGTTTGATCGTATTGCTAAACACGTCCGCCTGGTTCTGATCCTCCAGCTGAGCGATAAATCTCTCCATATTAATGATGACTTTTCCGGCGTCTGCCTGACCCATGCCTTTCAGCATCAGGGTAACCATAGCTTTGAGGCAGGCAACCTCATTGGCCAGTGCCTGGGTATGTTCTGAAGTGGTAAAGTCGATCTGGCTCATTGCTGTCTCCTTGAGGACATCTATTGCGCACATAACCATGAGGTTATGTGAATAAAAAAGTGGTGAAAGTATATCACAACTCAGCCAACGACTAACCCCAATGACCGTTACGTTTGCCGTTCCCGCCGCGACGTCGCCAGGCAGATAACTGAGCGTTAAGCTATTTATTGAAATAACCGGCGGCAGCGCCTGCCAATTTAAGTAGCAGCAAAACTGTTATTAGCACATGTAATAGTGATAAAAGCTGTTACCTTTTTTAACTATTTGATTATTAATGCTTTATATTTTTTTACAAGATAATTACCATTGATGTAATTAAGTTTAATTATATACAAGATTAAACGATACTAAAAAAATACTTCTTTTCATGATAATTATTTTGTCATCTGAAAAACATAAAACATTACAGGCCAAACGGTGATTTATGTTCATTCCTGAGCGAAAAAAGAGTAACATTAGCTGCTAAATTTGCCTGTTAACGGTTACTTTCACCTTCGACCATTGTGGAGAGATCTTTTGATCAGCGTTCTTCTTGTTGATGACCACGAACTGGTACGCGCAGGGATTCGTCGCATACTGGAAGATATCAAAGGCATTCTGGTAGCCGGTGAAGCAAACTGCGGCGAAGATGCAGTCAAATGGTGTCGTGCGAATAACGTTGATGTCGTGTTGATGGATATGAATATGCCGGGCATTGGCGGGCTGGAAGCCACACGCAAAATTGTGCGTTTTAACCCTGATATCAAAATTATTATGCTGACCATCCATACCGAAAATCCGTTACCGGCAAAAGTGATGCAGGCGGGTGCTGCTGGCTATCTGAGTAAAGGCGCGGCGCCGCAGGAAGTGATCAGCGCGATTCGTTCGGTGCATTCCGGCCAGCGCTATATTGCTTCTGACATCGCCCAGCAGATGGCGCTCAGCCAGATCGAACCGCAAAAAGCAGAATCACCGTTCAGCTGTTTGTCGGAACGTGAATTACAGATTATGCTGATGATCACGAAAGGGCAGAAGGTTACCGAGATTTCTGAGCAGTTGAGCCTCAGCCCGAAGACGGTTAACAGCTATCGCTACCGCATGTTCAGTAAGCTGAATATCAGTGGCGACGTTGAGTTAACGCATTTAGCCATTCGTCATGGCATGTTTAATGCGGAGTCGTTGATTAGCAGTGAATGAAGCGTTTGATGCAAAATACTTTCTGAAGACCGTTACCAGCCAGCCCGGTGTTTACCGGATGTATGATGCTGATGGTACGGTCATCTACGTTGGCAAAGCCAAAGATCTGAAAAAGCGCCTCTCCAGCTATTTTCGCGGCAATCCTGGCAGCCGCAAGACAGAAGTGCTGGTGGGGAATATCTGCCAGATCGATGTCACCGTCACCCATACCGAAACCGAAGCGCTGCTGCTGGAACATAACTACATCAAGCTGTATCAGCCGCGCTACAACGTGCTGCTGCGTGATGATAAATCTTACCCCTATATTTTCCTCAGTGCGGATGCTCATCCGCGGCTGGCGTCTCATCGTGGCGCTAAGCATGCGAAAGGGGAGTACTTCGGCCCGTTTCCCAACGGCTATGCAGTCCGTGAGACCTTAGCGCTGTTGCAAAAAATCTTTCCGGTGCGTCAGTGCGAAAACAGCGTCTATCGCAACCGTTCGCGCCCCTGTCTGCAATATCAGATTGGACGTTGCCTCGGACCGTGCGTCAGTGGGCTGGTCAGTGAAGAGGAGTACGCACAGCAGATCGAATACGTACGTCTGTTTCTCTCTGGTAAAGATGATCAGGTACTGAATTTGCTGGTCAGCCGGATGGAGCAGGCCAGCAGCGCGCTGAAATTTGAAGAAGCTGCGCGGCTGCGCGACCAGATCCACGCGGTACGGCGTGTGACCGAGAAGCAGTTTGTCTCGAATCAGGGTGACGACCTGGATGTGATTGGCGTGGCTTTTGATGCCGGGACGGCCTGCCTGCACGTACTGTTTATCCGCCAGGGTAAAGTATTGGGCAGCCGCAGCTATTTCCCGAAAGTACCGGGCGGTACTGAACTGGCGGAAGTGGTACAAACCTTTGTCGGCCAGTTTTATCTGCAGGGTAGTGAAGCTCGCAGTTTGCCGTCTGAGATACTGCTGGATTTCGCCTTGCCGGAACGCGAACTTTTAGCCGACTCGTTAACCGAGATGGCCGGACGTCGTATCAATATTCAGAGCAAGCCGCGCGGTGACCGCGCGCGTTATCTGAAGCTGGCGCGCACCAATGCCGCCACCGCGCTGGTGACCCGACTGGCGCAGCAGTCCACCATTCATCAGCGGCTGTCAGCGCTGGCGGAGACCCTCAAACTGCCGGCTATCAGACGGATGGAGTGTTTTGATATCAGCCATACGATGGGCGAACAGACCATTGCCTCCTGCGTGGTCTTTGACAGCAATGGTCCGCTGCGCGCGGAGTACCGCCGTTACAATATTAGCGGCATCACCCCTGGTGATGATTACGCGGCAATGGACCAGGTACTGCGCCGTCGCTATGGCAAGGCGCTGGAAGAGAGTAAAATCCCTGATGTGATCCTAATCGATGGTGGTAAAGGGCAACTTACGCAGGCAAAAAACGTATTTGCCGAACTTGATGTACCATGGGATAAGCATCACCCGTTGTTATTAGGTGTAGCGAAGGGCAGCGATCGTAAAGCCGGGTTGGAAACTTTGTTTCTTGAACCGCATGGCGAGGGATTTTCTCTGCCGCCAGACTCACCAGCATTACATGTGATACAACATATTCGTGACGACTCTCACAATCATGCAATTACGGGTCATCGTAACAAACGGGCTAAAGTGAAGAACACCAGCGCGTTAGAATTGATTGAAGGAATCGGGCCGAAGCGCCGCCAGCAGCTACTTAAGTACATGGGGGGACTTCAGCCCCTGATGGCCGCAACGGTAGAGGAAATCGCCAAAATACCGGGGATTTCCCATGCTCTTGCGGAAAAAATCTTCCACTCGCTGAAACACTAGCATTGAATAGCAGGGTACAATGTTGCAACATACAGGTAAATCCTACTCCGGCCAGACAGTTACCGTAGCATATGCAATTTAATATTCCGACGTGGCTCACCCTGTTTCGTGTCATCCTGATTCCGTTCTTTGTGCTGGCGTTCTATCTGCCATTTCATTGGGCCCCTCTGGCTTGCGCACTGATTTTTATTGTTGCGGCGGTTACCGACTGGTTTGACGGTTTTCTGGCCCGTCGCTGGAAGCAAACCACGCGGTTTGGCGCTTTTCTCGATCCGGTCGCTGATAAAGTGATGGTGGCGATGGCGCTGGTGCTGGTTACCGAACATTTTCACGCCTGGTGGATAACACTGCCGGCAGCCACCATGATCGCCCGGGAAATAATTATTTCTGCGCTGCGTGAGTGGATGGCGGAGATTGGAAAACGCAGTAGCGTGGCGGTTTCGTGGATCGGCAAAGTGAAGACGACGGCCCAGATGATGGCGCTGTTCGCGCTGTTATGGCGTCCTGATGCGATGGTCGAAGGTGTTGGCGTGGTGGCGTTGTATATTGCGGCGGTGCTGACGTTCTGGTCAATGTTCCAGTATTTAAGCGCCGCACGCAGCGATTTGTTTGAACGGTGATCGATACGATTTAAAAAGCAGCAAACGGACACGGAGTGAGGATAATTTTATTGACTCATTTCCTCAGGTCAGTAGAATGCAACGCATCGAACGGCAGCTAAGCGCCAGAAGATAAATTAAATCAGCGAGTTCGGATGAATTCTGAATAAACTTATTAAATAGTTAGCTGATAATTGCGGGAATAGCTCAGTTGGTAGAGCACGACCTTGCCAAGGTCGGGGTCGCGAGTTCGAGTCTCGTTTCCCGCTCCAGATTAAGTTATCAGAAACCATCTGGTAACAGCCTGAAAAGGCAGCAAGAATTAAGGCGCGTTGGCAGAGTGGCCATGCTGCGGATTGCAAATCCGCCTACCTCGGTTCGACTCCGGGACGCGCCTCCACTTTACACCTCGCCCGGGTGGTGAAATCGGTAGACACAAGGGATTTAAAATCCCTCGGCTTATGGCTGTGCGGGTTCAAGTCCCGCCCCGGGCACCATTGCTTCAGAAAAGAGTCACCTCAGGGTGACTTTTTTTTCGTCCGTATCCTTCCGTGGCGGTGCATAAGCCACTGTAAATCATCCGAAATCCCCACATAAACCATTTTTCAACAGAAATCAGTTAGTGCGTGCTGTTGCATCTCTGTGCGTTGACAGCCATGCCATCTGGGGGCCAAATTGGGGGCTTCTCCAGTTCGATTTTTGTGAGGCCCCCAAATGCCTTTATCTGATCGCGCTGTCTTACACGCGAAGCCCTCTGAGAAGGCTTATAAGCTCAGTGATGCCCATGGTCTTTATCTGTTGATAAACACCAGCGGATCAAAGTTCTGGTATCTTAAATATCGTTATACTGGCAAAGAGAAGAAGCTCTCGTTTGGACCTTATCCTTCTGTCACTCTGGCTGAAGCCAGAAGGCTGAAAGACGAGGCACGCGCTATGTTAGCGGCCGGAGTTGATCCTGGTGAAAAGCGGAAAGTGGAAAAGCGCAACGCTGTTCCACAGCATACCTTCAAATCTGTTGCCCTGGACTGGCTGGTCAGTAACCGTACCTGGTCAGAAGAGCATGCTGAAAGAGTAAAACGCTATTTTGAGATGTATGTTTTTCCGCGTATTGGTTCGCGGGATATCAAAAAACTTAAAGTGCCAGAACTGCTTGAGCCTGTCAAAATAGTAGAAAAAGCGGGAAAACTTGATGTTGCGCGCCGCCTGCAGCAGCGCACTGCAGCTGTTATGCGTTATGCCGTGCAGAATGGCATTATCGATTACAATCCGGCTCAGGTTCTCAGCGGGGCGGTAGCCACCAGTAATACCCGGCACCTTCCCGCACTCGAGCTGGAACAGTTACCAGAGTTTCTGAGACGTATTGACCACTATAAAGGTCATGAGCAAACCCGATTAGCCCTGCAGCTTACCCTGCTGATCTTTATCCGCTCCAGTGAACTGCGCTTTGCGCGCTGGGATGAAATTAATCTTAAAAGAGCCTTGTGGACCATTCCGGACCGAAGAGAACCCCTTGAGGGGGTAAAATTCTCTGAACGTGGGGCCAAAATGCGTTCCACTCATCTGGTGCCGTTATCGCGGCAGGCTGTCCTGATATTAAAACGCATACAGCATCTGCAGGGTGAAGGACAGTTTCTGGTGTTCCCCGGAGTTCGTAACTTAAATAAAACGATGAGTGAAGGCACCATTAACAAAGCCCTGCGGGTGATGGGCTATGACACCCAAAAAGATGTTTGCGGGCATGGTATTCGCACAATGGCATGCAGTGCACTTGTCGAATCTGGTAAATGGTCAGGTGAAGCAGTCGAACGTCAGATGAGCCATCAGGAGCGCAAAAAGGTACGTGCAGCTTATATTCATAAGGCCAGGCATATTCATGAGCGCGAGAAGATGATGCAGTGGTGGGCCGACTATCTGGATGCGAATCGTGCCGGATGGGTGAGTCCGTATGAGTTTCCCTGGAAAGATTAGACTGACAGGGAGCAAGTTCAGGGTTCAGAACAATTATCTTGCGGATATTAATAGTTAAGGTGCTATAGGATATGTGCAAAATTATAAAAACACCTATTTGTGTTTTTTTCTCGTATATGTGTATGTTGAGTGGGGTGAGGATCTGAGTTAAGGTATACATTATAAAAGATAATAAAATCAAAGAGTATGGAGCTGCGTTATCAATAACACAAAAGTAAATGCTGAACTTTCTGGTACAAGTCAGCAACAGTTTCAGCGCATCGAAACTGGGCAAGTTGCCGCAAGTCTGTCTGGCACTCTTGTAATCAGTAATGCGTTAGAGGAAGTGTCTATGGAACCGGGAATGCTCCAGCTTGCCAGTTTTACCTCAGTGTGGCGCGAAATTTTTCTTTCTCAGGAATTACCGACATAACTTCAGGTGCATTCGCCATGCCGCATTCAATTATGTTATGCATTTGCTCAAATTTCTATTCATTGTCATTAGGATTTTTTTCCGCAGAATTGCGGTATGGCTATCGGTGGCGCTGAAGGTAAAAACAACCACTGGTTATCGTCAACAGGCCAGTTACCTTGGTGCGTTAACTTTTTTAGGAGTATCATTATCCCTTCTGAAATAATCAATACGATTCAGGCGGCACACTTGTCTTGAGTTTTAGCCATGGGTTATCACTCCACATTTTCTCGCCGAGAACAGATGATGAGTCAATTAATAAATACCCTTTGATATTACTAACACCTCGTGGCCCTTTGACCTCACAAGTCCAGATATTGACACCGTCATTACCACGGCGGTGCAGCTGCAACTTCTGAAAATCTTTCTGCACCAGCTTCCACTCATCGCCCGTGGCGCCAGACGTTTCTTTTACGTAACGTTTGAAGATCCCGGGTGAGACAAGAAACAGCTGGTTCTCAATGACATGGAGCAGGGCTGTGGGCTCATTCACAGGTAGATGACCTGAACTGACGCCCGTTTTCAGCCACTTGATAAACATATCTCCGCCTGAAGTCCCCGGTTGGTTAAAAAGGGCCTTAGCATCATTTTTTTGTTCAGTAGCTGATTCAGGAAAAGACACTGCCTGCTGTTTCTTCACCACAGGTTCAACACTCCCGCTAAAAAGCGCAGGCCGTTGCTGACCTGTTTCCCAGATTAATGCAGGGGAAATCTTAAGTAATGTCAGTGGAACACCGGCCATCCAGCCACTATCAGATGTCACCGTACAGGGCCATATCACTTTATCGCCGTTAGGCACTACAATTTTATGCGCCAGCATTTCATCAAACAGGCGAATATTGCTGTCAGGAACACCGGTGATCCCCACCCCTAACAGGTAAGCACGAATACGATCAGCCGTGGTTTTGCTGATTAACCACAGCGCGTTGTCCGTAAGCCAGCCATCGGAACCACAATCTGAATTATTGAGTTTAAATTCATTCTGTACCAGATAGCGAAGGGCACTGACAATCTGCTGGGTGAAAGACGTCAATGGCTGCTGAATTGCTTTAGCTGCGTCTCCTCCAAGATTCTGCGCCACCGATGCACGGTCAGCTTTCTGCACCAGCTCACCCAAAATACCAGCATGTTCATAATGTCCAGTCAGGCAATAGATCAGCGCGGCATATGCCTCGCGGTAACCGGCCAGCCAGCTCAGTGCCCGCTGCGGCAGGATCTGTGTACAGAGAAGTGCGGCAGCAGCAGGATGAAGACGATAATCTTTACCCTGCCCCGGGTAGCGTAATCGCCAGGGAAGAGAGACTGGTCCCAGCCATGGATACCAGGTACTGCCATCACTGAGTTCAACATGAACGTCAACAGCAATCTTGCCCAAATCATGCAGTAATGCCGCATAGATAACCGCTGCCGTCCAGACCTCGGTTTGTCGCGACTGTATTTCCGTGGGCGCAGAAGGGGGTAAAAGATAATTCTGCCGCAGTCTGGCGGCAAGGCAGGCGGTTTCCAGACAGTGATCCAGCATGCCGCCTGGTGTCGAATGATGGTGATTTTCAGAGGCGGGGAACAGCTGAACCAGTTCAGCTAAACGATTAACCGGCGTCAGGTATAGCTGGTCGAACATAGTGTCTGGTACTGCAGTATACTGCCGGAGTTGATTAAGAAGCTGTTGTCGTGGCGTGAACGCCAGAAGCGTTTCAGCTGACGCAGGTCTGAACCAGCCTTCAGGTAGTTCTGCGTCTGGTGCAGGTGAGGCCTTTTGTCTCAGCCATTTCAGCATATTAAATCCTTTCAGGGCAGGTCCGTTTCCTTTATCCCCTTCCTTTGAACAGCCTTTTTGCTTTTTACCCTTTAGCCCCCTCCTGACGTGAAGGGGGCACAGGTCAGGCAGTGATTTGCACCGGCTGGTTAACCCTTTCCAGCAACCATTCGCAGGCATTGCGGGCGAGGCCGCTGGCACGGATAATGGCGCGTTTGTCATTTCTTAACACCCGCAGCCAGCTTTCGATGTATCCGGCGTGTTGCAGATTAGCCCGGATACCGGTTTGGGCGCAGATGAAAGCTGACCCCATCTCTGCGACCAGTTCTTCAAATGCGTAGACCGGGTCGCCAAAGGTTTTGTTCTCTGACGTGATACCTTCGCGTGCAAGCCGCGTCAGATGGCCAGTGGCATGGGTGATTTCATGCAGCAGGGTGCCATAATATTCATCCGCGTTATCAAATTGCTCCGGATGCGGCATCACTATCACATCACGATGCGGATAGTAATACGCCCGCTGTTGGCGCCGGTGAACCACCGGTACTCCACTGTGGCTGATAACCGCTTCCGCGGCTTCAACTGGTGCGCTGACCTGGATAACGGGTTGCTTCCAGGCCTGCGGTAGTCCATCACACTGCTCAAGATTAAACAGTCTGAATGTGCGCAGCAGGGCAAAGTGCTGCTTCTTCGGCTGACCATTGCTGTCGAAGAGCGGCTCGCCATTTTTGTCTTTTTCTTCGCGCTCCTGTGGCAGGTAGAGTACGGCCAGCGTCGATTTCTCTCCTTTGCGCACATTACCCCCCACATTAAGGGCCTGGCGGAACGTTAGCCAGCGGTCATGTTCGAAGCCGTTCCTGTCGGCACTACGCCACAATAGCGGAATATTAATGCCGTTATAGGCGCGGTTAAGCGCTGCATTAACCGGGAAAACCGGTTCCCCGTCGCGCCAGGGGCGTATCCAGGGAATGCAGCCTTCTTCCACAGCTGCAATAATTTCATCCGTTACCTGCTGATAAACATCCGTGATTCTTTCCATATTTTTTTCCTCTGACAGAAGCAGAGGACTTCTCCATGTGCGGAGAAGTCCTCCGCCAGGAGATGAAAAGACTAAATCAGGCTACTAACTACGTAAGTGAACAGAGATATACGCCATGGAGTAATCCAACTGTAGCCTTACCAGCTCAGAAACTTTTATGCTGCTGTCCTGGGGCAGACACCAGATACCGTAATTTACCGGACTGGAACCAGGTTCCGCGGAACAGAAGTAAATCAACGTGGTCATTAACAGTTCTCCTAACCGCTTACGCTCCATTTCAGGTTTCTGAGGATACCTGACAGTTTTTTCCCAAACTTCAGGGGAGATAACGACGGGCAAAACACTTTTATTAACTCCATTTTTACACATGACATTTCTCCTTTTGATTTACAGGTATATATACCGCTGCAGCAGATATTTTCCCTGATAATGAGTAAACAGATATCCGATATGGAACACTATTAATAAAGGTGGATACCGGTAAACCCGGGCGAGCAACACCGGAATGGTGGCAACCTCAGCTCTGGTTGCAGGGCGCTGACAAGGCAGCAGTAACCGGCTAAGTGTTGTATCCACGCGAGAAGAGATGAAGGAGAAATTAGTTTGGTAAAACTTAAAATTAGGAGGCGGAGAAGGTGATTTCACAAGCGGATCTGAAACGAAAAAAACTTGTCGAATGTCTCAGGGCGTGAAGCGGACGTAGGAAATTGTCCATACCACCCAACGATACTGTATGTTAATCAGCGGGGAGCAGGTGATGAAACCATGAAACGTGTTGAATAGTTATGTTCCCAGCATCGTCCTACTCCAGCCACGTTCAACGCGTGATTTTTGCGGCCTTATCTTGCTCCCAATGTGTGACGTCTTCGACCCCATGCGTCGAGTCAGATGCGAGCATCAATGACTGTATAGGGAAGAGATCCATCAAATGCGGTACGCGGGCAAAGTGTTGCACGGTCTCAGCCCACTCATAGTTTTCCTCAGACGGGTAGTAATTCACGGCATGCAGGAAAGTACCCAACACGGTTGTTTTAGAGGCATCGTAGGCCGAGATATTCTCGATGTTTTTATCCCTACGTAGTTCCTCGATCTCTATGCCTTCACAAGTCTCATACCAGATGTGCACCACGCCAGCCTGATCGGGGGGAATCTGCATCACTCCGTCATTGAACAAACTCTTAAAATGCTTGGATCGCAGGCCGAGAGAAACCTCATGGTCGCAGCGCCACTGAGCTCCAACGCACTTTGCAACATCCTTTACAAACATGTTGAGAATGTCGTTATTGGTGCCAGGACGAATAACTCGCTTAGCGATAGTTGAGATACTTCGCTTCTCATTGCTGTCTAGTCCCCCAAATACCAGCAATTCATGCTGTGGGCTATTGGCTCTGACTGAAAATTTTCGGTAGTGACGTTTGAGCCCTAATTTGTCGATGGCTCGTATTCCCACACTAATTGAACCCTCATTAGCTTTTCCCGTCCCCCCTTTAATGGCGAGATTCACCGATTTAATTATGTCTGCTGAAGTCACACTGGCGACCTGCTCATGGAAAATTATATCGACAATGTTCCACGGTGCGACTTTGAGCATATGTTGGCTCAACTCATGCCAGATGTTGGCCCAGGCTTGCTCTTCGGTCTTTGAGTACTTGGTTTGCTTATCCGACCTTTTGCACTCAACGTAGAACTCCAGATCACCTAACTTGACGAGCATATCCGGTGATTTTTTGGTTTTTCCATCGGGCCAGACAATGCTGTTTTCCGGGATGAAGGCAACCTCATAGCCGTTCTTCATGTAGAACGATGCCGCCAACAGCTCAAAAATCTGAGTTTCTGGTTTGTTGTTATTTGCTAGCATTTTGTCCAGAACATCATCGACGTATGGAACTTTGCGAAGCTGGTCAGCAACAGCGCCTATGGCCATTGCATAGGGGTAGATACGCGTGCTGTGGTAAGTACAATCACTATATGGAAAATCATGATACAAATACGACGCCAGAATGTACCAGTCGATGTCATCTTCTGCTGGTACGAAGAGCTGAGGCTCTATCGGCAGATTGATGTTGAACTTAGACTCCTTCTCTCGTATGCGCTTCAAATATGCAGCTTTGCGAGCAGCCCAATCCTCAGTTCCAAGCCTGTCCACGAGCAACTGATAAAAAGCTTTTGTTCTTGAAAGCTCAACCCGACTGACAATATCCATTACGGTCTCTCCTGGTAGTTGTATAGAGTCTTTATCGAGATATGTCATTTCAACTTATTGGGGGCATTATCCCTAAGAAATATCAATTTGCTACCACAAAGAGATAGACCACTCTGTATCGAATCCTGTGTAAGTATCCTATCCAGGCGGACCATAAGTTTTTTAATATCTGACGAGCAGCAACGCCCGCTCTTGGCACAGGGCTGCTGTTGCAGCCCTGGCAACCTTAGACTTCAATCGATTCAGAGATCTCTAATGCATCATCGACTTCAATGCCCAGATAACGGACTGTGCTTTCCAGTTTCTTATGACCCAGCAGAAGTTGGATCACCCGGAGATTCTTGGTTCTCTTGTAGATCAGGTAAGGTTTTGTTCTTCTCATGGAATGTGTGCTGTAAAGCGAATCTTCGAGACCAAGCTTTTCTACCCACCCATGAAAGATTCGGTTGTATTGCCGGGTTGAAATGTGCTGGTTAGTTCCGACCCGAGACCGAAACAAGAAGTCTTTACTGTGCAAATTGCCAAGCTTTATCAATGCAGCAACAGCTTCTCTTGTCCCTTTGGTTATCTCAAATTGCACAGGGCTGCCTGTTTTCTGTTGTAGCACCGTTGCTCTGCTTGAAACAGAGCTACCATATGCAACATCAGATACTTTGAGTTTTACCAGATCACAGCCTCGTAGCTTACTGTCCAGGGCCATATTGAACAGAGCTAAATCGTGCGTTTTACCTTCCAGTTCAAGTCGGATTCGGATCCCCCAGATATGAGATATCTGAAGTGGTCTTTTTTGGCCGATGATACGGTCTTTGTTCCACGGTAACGTGTTCATATTCAAATCTCCTGCAATGTGGGAAATTTGAGTATGGTTGTCCCTCATGAGCGAAAAGCGGACGTCTCATCCTGCGATAATCTTCTATCACTAGTGCATTTCCGCATCAGTATCTCTCTTCTCCTAATGAGGACCGAATAAGGTAAACTCGGAAATGCTTTGAGCTGAATACTAGTAGGTAACGTAAAGAGTTTTAAAGGAAAATTATACAAACAGGACGTATGATAGAGGGATTGACCACCCAACATCAGGAGCGCTATGTCTGCCATATTCTTTGCACGCCTTTCAGCTAAAGTGAGAGCAGATCTCAAACGAAACCTTAAAGGTAATTCGGTGTATAAAAAACATCGCTGGAACTTGTTTGAGAGGGCGCAGGTATACAGCTCCACACATTATCTGAAGGCCATGTTTTTGCTCTGGGCGGCGGCAAGCAGTGCAGTCATTGTCGCGGTATATTTTCGTTCTGAATTTGGTTCTTTTGCTGCTACCTATCTGAAGGGTATAACAGTACTGCCGTCATGGAT
Source organism: Pantoea sp. B65 (assembly GCF_047308185.1). Taxonomy (NCBI): domain Bacteria; kingdom Pseudomonadati; phylum Pseudomonadota; class Gammaproteobacteria; order Enterobacterales; family Erwiniaceae; genus Pantoea; species Pantoea sp. B65. The sequence goes on along the minus strand of NZ_JAHXPU010000041.1, from coordinate 101,573 downwards.
GTCAAACCTGTTAGGCAGCCAACTGACGATTATCGGGATCGTGTTTCCGTTGGTTGTGGGTCTGGTGAGCGTGCTCTTTCAGAAAAAATCGTCCCGGATACATATTCAGACTGCCTATCAGTTGCATTCGGGTTACATGTTTGCCGGTCTGAGTGGACTATCCCTGGCTGCATTTATATTGGTAGGTGGGCTGTTTTCATCAGCAGGTGATAATTATCTTACTATCACGTTTGCTATTACGTCCTTGAGTTGGATGCTGTTCAACATCGTGCTGTCGATATGGTTTTTTATTTCAAGCCTAAATGTTCTGGATGATAAAAAACGTGATCGACTTATGCTGAAGTATTTTAAGTCGGAGGTTGTAGAAAACTTTATTCTTCATTCGCAGATAAACTCATGGCTCCAGTATCCAGGAACCTATATCGATAAAGATTATATCGAAGGTATTGAAATCCTTCGCTGGTATGTTTCTGGTGAAGAAAAGATGCAGTTGTTACCTTATCATTTAGATGAGGGAAAAGAAATTACAGATGTTAGAATACAACTATTTAATTTTCTCTTAAAATTTCTGCGACCTGTTAACGATAGTGAAGGGGAGATAATTATACTTCCATCCTTGGGGTGTAAGAAAAATACAATTACACTGCTGGCATCAACGGATGTTAATGTTCCCTGTTGGTGGGTGTTTTTATTCAGATACTGTTTTATTAGTGGACCTAAAAAAAACTGGAAAGAATACAGGTATATTACCCGCGATTTTTATGGTGAAGCCTATGATGCTCTGGAAGACAGAAACATTAGTACATTCATCAGTGCTACAGACAGGCTCGTAGAAACCTATACAACATTGAAAAAGAGTTTCCAGTATGCTGGCGGTAACTATATTGATGAATGTAATGATACGGGATTTATGGTTACGTTCAGCCAGTCATTCCATCGGGACTTTTACTCATTTAGCCATGATATTGTAAAGTCTTTGGAAACCACGGGAGAATATTTTCGCAAAGTAATTACAATCCCTTTCTCTGTGAATCGTAACGTAGACAGTTGCCAGTTGGGCGACTTTCAGCAATATGTTCAGTCTCTTTTCCACGTCTGGCATGCGCTGATAGACTGGAAAACCGGTTATGGAGAAAATCTGTCTGTCGGTCAAGAATTACGTCATCGGGAGCTTGTTAAAGATTTCATCGGTGAATGGGAAAGCTGGTACATGTGGCGACGTATTCATAACCGTAACGGAGAACCGTCTGATAGTGATCCGGCCTGCCTACTGTCTCATCTTTTATACACTGCTCAGACAGTCATAACAGCAGTCATGAAAGACGATCGTTTTGCCTCAGAACACAGCTCAGATATGCTGCTGCTCTGGTTTGGCCGGAATAACTTTGAAGAACATTTTGACCAGTACCGATGGCACAGTTTTTTCATCACGCCAGCGTTATTAACGCAGACTCCTGAAGGGCCTGACTGGCAGGTTGTACTGCGAGGTAATGAATATGCAGAAAATAAGACGCAGTACACGGCGTTTTATAACGCCCTAGCTGACGTGCGTTTGTTGACTGCAAGCTATATTCTTTCTCATATTAGGCAGAAAAAGAATGTACCCCTTAAAAACATTGTTAAGCGACTCCTGAGTTCAGAACTTGTCTATCCTACAGGCGCACACGATCGCATGACGCCCTCATTTAAGTCAGCCACTGATATTATTGACAGCATTATTAGGCTGGAATACCGGAACAATGGTCATGAGAACGGCTGGTACGAAGCGCTGTCTGGCCTCATAAAAACCTTTTCAGCCTTTAATGAAACTGAAACCATAACCGGTCGCATTTATATGGGAACCTATGAAGACGTCAGGAATCTGTACGGTACTTACGCTGATATTGCTTTTTATCTTTCCGCTGAGGCACAGTCTGTCAGCCGACGCGTGCAGAATGCGCTGAATGACAATCTCTTCACTTATTCTAGAAAGGAACAAATTATAAATCAGCTCCACGGGATGAAACGACGTGAAGACAGTTCCCCTGACGGATATTTAATGTCAGAAATGGCTTTTAAAGCGAAAATCATTTCTTTCAATAAAACCCTCGATGCCTATATTCTGGCTTTCAGCCAGTGCCTGCATGATGAACTTCTTAACGCAGAAATTGATACAGAACGGCTGAAAAATACCGATCTTACTCTTACCCGTGATCTGCCCGAAATGCTTGCCCAAGATGCACTGCTTTCCCGTTTTTCTTACAGTAGCTCTGAGAATGGTGAGATACCGTGGAAAGCTAGGTCGGTTCGCGGGACCATGCCTAAAAATATCATTGCCCGGGGGATCAACAGCAATGTTTACGGAGATCTGACATCGCTTTCAGACGTGAAATATTCTCTGCTTCGTGACGTTTACTATGGCTTGAGTCAGTTGCTGGCCCTCCGGACCGAAAGCGTTCGCGACGTGGAGGGACTGCTGAAGCATTTACGGGAGATGACTGTCGATAATGACGACTTTACTCTCATATTCTTCGGAACCCGTCTGAGGAGTGACCTGCGTGAACTGACCCACCACACGGACAGGCATGCAGAGCTAGGGATCACCCTGGACAGTTCATCGCGTCCGGGTGGACTGATGCCTGTCAGAATCAACGGCTGTGGCATCTATCAGGTATGGGCCTCAGAGAGATGTTATTCCCTGCTTGTTCGGAATAGTATCTTCGGCAACCTTCACTTGCAGAGCGATCCTGACGATCTGTTTTTTAGCTCCTCATGGCAGACAGACAGTCAAGATCCCCTGACTGGCTGGGTGACTACGACCTGGAACCAGTTGCTGGAAATTGAAGGTGCTGTGGTGGCCAGGTTCGAACATCTCTGACAAATCTGGCTGAGCGAAGTGCATTATTTCCGCTCAGTCAGTATTATTGAGGTGATGTAAATAATATCCAAATAACATTTCCGTAAGTTCCAATAGCCATATCTGTGACCTGCTCTTCGTTAGTAATGTTTGCGAATATTAATCTGAATCCATTTTTCCAAACGCGGTCAAGCCAACAACTGAACTACCAGTAACATGAGCTTGCAAACCCGCTTCCTGCATGTCACTCAGAGCCACGGCTTGACTATCCTCTAATCCAATAGAGAACATTGGATAGGCCCAGTTCCAATGCTGATCAGGAATCAAACTATTATTCTCAATTCTAAAAAAGCTGACCATGAGATGATGGTTCCCCTGAATTGCCTCATCATCATAGATGTTTGCCAGTACACCAAAGTGCTTGTAGCCTGCTTGTTCATTCTCGAACATTTTTATTTTCGTGCCATTTCTGATCATCCAAAAAGAATGGTTCCCAGTGGCATCAGTGGCCTGCCAGCTTGATTCGTCAATTTCCCAATCGAGGTATTGTTTGTAATTTGACTTAGATTTTGGTTTTTTGCTATTACTAAACCAATATATTGGCGGGAGTGCTGGTTGAAGTCCTTTCGGCAGGGGGGACTGACCTGCGGCAATGGAATGCATGATCTTTGTCATCGATGGAAGCCCCATTAGATGCCATACATCATGTTTATCCTTTTTAAGGATAAGAAGACCTTTGGATACGCCATCCGCGTAAGTTGACTTGACACGGATTAGTATGTCCTTGTTACCGTCTTTGTCGAAGTCTTCAATACTCATTGAAGATGCCACGACTTCGTCATTTTCTGCGCCAGGGATAATTGCCCAGTACCCAATATCGTAGAATCCAGGTCTACCAACCACTTTATCTATTAAATTCTGTCCAGAGGGTTCGAAGATCATCAGAAAGCGGCTAAGGTCACCATTAGTGCTCACAGCTTTTCCGTAGACTACTACGGAGTTTGATGTGCTTAGGTCGAGTGACTCACTTGTCACTGAATCAAATACCACAGAGGTCAAATTTGTGGCAAGTTGCTGCTGGATGCAAGCTCGAGCCATTTCTACTAATTTTTCGCGAACATCAGCAGAGCGCATAGGTTGTGAACTAAAATGGAAAAGCCCTATTGTAACCACTACGCCTAGTATTCCCGATATAACGCTGCCTAGAACCTGCTCCTTGACCAATTTCACAACACCCATCAATATCTCCTTTAACTTCATTTCAGCACCTTAGTACTGTTAAACTTTTCACACTGAAATTGGTTAATTATTAACTCACTCTCGATGATAATACCAATCCTGCCGTACCTAATATCAATTTCCGTCTAAGCGCACTAAAATGTTACAACCAGTAGAAGCAGAGTTGTCAGGTACTAATTAAAGATTTTAACCCACCTGTGCTTGGTAAGTTAAAATCGCGGTGTTCAACTCTTCAACATAGCGCTCAAGTTCACATGAGACATACATGAGAAATGTTTCATCCATCAGTACATTATTAAAAATAGTCATTGAAATACCAGAGTTATCAGTCTTAGCTCGATGAATGGCTCTTAAGAGTCGCTTTTCAGCGTCATTTTTTTGGTTTGCTTGTAGGAAATCTCCTTATAGTTCTCTGCAATACCATCGCTATGATCCATGATATTTCTCATCACCGATAGATGATCGATATCCTTAATATTTTTACCGGCGAAATTCTGCTTGAGACGTTTATGGCAATCCTCAACTGTTTTGTATTTTTTATCCGTTATTTTACATGATAGGCGATTCATAAGTTCTAGACAATCAACCATACGGTGTTCAAACAGACCAAAAATGGTAAGAAAAGCTGCGCGGCGGGTTAGTTGCGCTATCAGATGCTTATATTCAGACTTAACTTCATTTTCATCATACCCCACACATGATCCACAGGAATAGTATGTGCGTTGATACGTTGTAATCCCTCCATCTTCATGATGTCTTTCATCTTGAAACTCCCCAGACTCAATGGATCCGGGCTTATCGGCATCGCTTAGCGCACGGGATATATTTGCTTCTTCCTTCTCCGCTAGCATTTTCATTACGGGAATTGAGGCGGTTGCTCTCCATAGCTTTGCGTTAAAGAAAAATTTTGCCACACTCTAAATTTCCATTGAAAACAGATTATTGACCTCAGATTCTATCGTTAAACTAGTAAGTATCCTACTTAATTGGACCATATGCTTTTGTTATCTGACCTAATGAGTCGTAATGTTGTAGTGGCTCATTAAATTTGGTAATCCGAACAGAGGTGCACCACGCCGCTTCTGGCTCGAGGCGGACGGAATGTGGTGCAGAAGGGCCGCTTTGAGCGAGGAGCGGACATTGACATATCTGTTAAAGTGAATGGTTCCTTTTGCAGGGATACTTACAATGCTATAAGTTATTTTTAAACCACATAATTGATAGAATTTTTAAAGGGCAGCAAAACTGCCACCCTTTAACATTACCTACTTTATTTATGTATTGCATATTTCAGAGCAAATAATTAATAAAAATGAGTACTGAAGTATTCTGACCTTATCTTTAAGATCAATAAGTGAGTTAATATCTGTAGCATTGGCAAAGTCATTACCATGGGCTATTTTATGACGCTTTTGATTTAAATCATCTAAAAAAGTCTGCCATAAACTTCGCCCACGATATAATGCCGGACTTGTATAGTAAGCATTTTTCCTTACTCTATAAGGAAAATCACAAACTTTTCGCTTGGTTAAAACAGAGATAACTTCAAGAGCATTTTTAATTTGTGGAGATGTCATAGCAAAAATCTTATCAAACCTTGATTCGTGTAGGTTTTTAAAAATATCTCCAACCCCAAACCTTGATGCTATATTACCAATGACATCTGGCTTTGGATTTCTATTTCTATCCGATATAAATGGTTCAGGAGAAATTTTGAAGTCATCTGTTTTCTCTAAATCATCCATTAGGCACTGGATTGCATCTTGATATCCGGGAAACGCTTTTTCATCAAACCCTAAATATTTTTTACAGTAAGTTCTTTTAATCGAAATCGGTAACTCTTTGAATTTTATGGATGCGTAATCGCTAATAATGTTTTTGACTGCACCTTTAACAAACCCTTCCATATGAGCAACAATCAAAACTGTAATCGAGCGACAAAGAGCATTATATAAATATTCATTTGACTCCTGAACACGGACCGCTTCATTGACTAAAATATCAACTTCTCTCCACTGAAGATCAACGGTATCAAGATAATCCGCAATGAATGTAGCCATTATGCTGTTTCCTTTGCCTTATTAATCCTTGTATTTAGTTTAGCTACATCATTTACACTACCTTCACATGCTGCAAAAAAATCAGGATCTGAAAACATTCCGAGAATTTTTTCGGAAGTAACAACCGTTCCTTTTCTCAAACTTTCAATAAAGAGGTGTGTAATTGAATCATACACCGCAGCATTAAAATCAGACATTTTTTCAAAGCCATCGGCTGTTGCCCGATACTTAGTGAAAGGATAATCTATATTAGATTTCCCAATAGCTTTAAAAGTATCATTAAACAACCTTTCCATTTCCTCTAACTGTTTTATAGGTAGATTGTTAAATGAATTCATCTTACTAGTCAGGAAATTTTTGAACTTCCCTTTGTAATCCCTATAGCTATCAAGGTAGTTTATGGCGAAGAAACGCAGTACAAGCTCTTCATCTTCCATTTTTTTAACGCGGGAACTATCAGGTGTTAATTTACATGCCAATTTAAAGTGTTCATTTTTTGACAATCCTTTTATGAGGTCTTTAAATGGCCCTCTGCATGTTGCATTGCGCAGTTCTTGTGACTCCAACTTTACCGATCCAGAGTTCAGTCTTTCAAAGATGTCATACTTCACTTGTGGGTCAAGTGTAGAGTCAATTCGCAAACATCTGATGCTTCTTTCTTCGAGGCGCCTCATTAAAAATGGAGGTAAATCTTTATGGAATGCCCCATTGAGCTTGTCAAGAACCTCTAAACCTTGGAGCTGATATTTATTCTCAAAGAAATTATAAATTGCAGTGAGACGCTGCTGCCCATCGATGACCGAGAAACGTGATGACTCAGAATCTATTTCCTCATCAACATCAACATCTTGGGAGATGTAGATAAAAGGTATCGGTATATTAAGTATAAGACTTTCAATTAGTCTTGATGATGTTTCATCATCCCAACGGTGTTTTCGTTGATACTCAGGATTAAGCTTTATGACGTTTCTTTTTATTTTTTTTACTAAAGTTTCCAGATCATATTCGATAGTTTGCGTTTTGACTGTGCGTTCTTTTGCTATTTGCTGCAGCTCATCGAGGTTATGTTTGAAATTGGTCATATTTTCTCCACGAAACGACATTTAAAACGGCTATCTTTACCACAATACATGATTCACAAAGTATGCAGTTATTTGCATGTAATTGCATTAAAAATGAAGCATCTACTGTCTTCCCCAAGAACCGATGGTGACAGGCTTTAGCAATGCAACTGCATTAAAACCGCCCCATAAAGCGGGCAGGCGTGGCGGGGAAAGCATTGCGCCAAGTATAGAAGGTAGCGTCTGAAATAGCATGCTTGCGGCAGAGTTCCCGGGCCGAAACCCCGGCTTCGGCCTCGCGGAGAATACTGATGATCTGTTCGTCGGAAAAACGCTTCTTCATGGGGATGTCCTCATGTGGCTTATGAAGACATTACTAACATCGGGGTGTATTAATCAACGGGGAACAGGTCAGAGATCAATGGTCTTAAACACTCATGGGGGGATAATCCTCACATTCCGTATGACAGCTGACATGACTTTTCCGGAAACATGGGGAATATGGCCTTCAGCCATCTTACGCATCAGACTTTCCTTCCGGCACATGGCGCTCAGGACAAACGACATTTTGCAATTTGGCGGTATACGGTGCTAGGTGCTGGCTAAACGCACGCGTCTCCCTGAATCCCTTTTTTGAGGCACTGCACCATAGCAACATGATATTCATTCCACTGTAAGCAGAACCAGTCGCGTAGTTTGAAGGTAATCCTGACATGCCCGGTACGCGCTGCCACGGGCAGGACCACGGCTTAACGCCTGTTTCAAGGCCAGAAATGATGCTGTCAGTTACTGTCTGATAAATATCGGTTTTGGTTTTAGAAAAGTTCGTTTTTGAAGAGCCTGACGGGTCCAGCAGGGATACGTTGGTCGCCGCTGCGGTGTTAGGGGCGCTTGTCTGAGTAGGCAGGGAAATAGTCATGGTTTTTTCTCCGTCAGTGGTGTGATTTTCGTCTTCGTATCGCCTGACGGTTCGCTTTCCCGGCATCGTTCCGGCATGCAAGGGCGCAGAATGCGTGCCATTTACCCTTGCAGGACGGGTTGTGTTGGGAAACGATTAACCGGAAGCTGATACGAGGAACGGAAAACACACGGGAGAAAAAACTGACCCTGCATAGCCGGGCATAGCGCCCCTTAGGCCGCAGCGGTGAAATGGGCTTAGGGTTTCATCAACACTTAGTGATCCTACCCACCATTAGTGGACACGTGACTAAGTGAGTAATCTCTCAACCAGAAGTGATTACTCATGACAAAACCAGCATCAACCAGCGGATTACCAGCCCCTGCTGAAACGGCATAATCAGTATGGCAGTATGAGTACAAAAGGCTGCTGCTACGATAACGACTGTGTGGAAAGCTTCTTCCATTCGCTGAAAGCGGAGTGTATCCACGGATAACACTTTAAAAGCCGGGAAATAATGCGGACGACGGTGTTTAATTATATCGAGTGTGATTACAATTGTTGACGACATTGCAGTGCCTTTGGCAGTCTCAGCCCGGAACAATTTGAAAACGATAACCTTGCTTAGGGCTGTAGCACACTACGTAGGTAAGATCACCTCTCACCGAAGTAATACCGGAGGCAGCGAATAATGTTAACTTAGAGACAGAAGCTGCCAGGAGATGGCGGGTCAAGATCTGCATAAGCGTCCTAGCTATCTTGATAAATTAGATTGAAATCTGAGGGGAATTCCATTGGAAGTAGAAATGTGGGATGGTGGCTTACAAGAGCAAGAAGTGGTAGCTATCGAGAAAATAAAGGCTGCGTTTTCGGATAATTTATCCAAGTCTGACAAGCCTGTTCGTGGAGGTTCTATTGGCGAGCAGCTACAAAGCTATGGTTATACCGGCAACGGAATGTTCCCCTGGAAAGGTTATGCAGGTTTTCGTTTTGTTGAGGCAAAAAAAGAAGGTGAATTCGATTTAGTCATTGTTACGCATTGCAATGTGATCATAGTTGAGTTGAAGGACTGGAACCATCAGCCTGTAACTGCGCGCGGGGAGACTTGGTATAAGGGTGATAAGAACATGGGACGCTCGCCAGTAAGCGTGACCCGTGGCAAAAAGTTCACGCTGGACAACAAATTCAAGCGTCTGACAGACCGTTTTACGAACAAAGGCTATGCTCCATTTGTACATTTCTTTGTTGTGATGACTGGCAATGCGGACTTCAGAGAGTTACCGGAAGAACAACTTCACCATACGATCTCGTTAACAGATTTTCTTAAATTTGCTGATCGCAACACATTCAACAACTACTTCAGACCCCATCCAGGCTCCCAGGTTCTAAACAAAGATTTTCCCCTTTTTGATAACCTTTTCTTAGGACCTCAGACAGCGCCAAAATCCCTGAGGGTTAATGGATTCGAAGCTAAGGATATGATTTTCGAACATCCAAAAAAGGTGTATCGGGAATACCTGGCAAAATCAGAGATATCAGCAAATAGCGAAGCATTACTCAGAGTATGGAATTTCCGGAATATCCAAGGGACGAAAGCGTACACGCCGGAAGGAAGAGCTGAGATCGTTTCACGTGAGCGTGAAGTGTTACAGCACATCAATCACCAGAACCGGGATCTGTATAACCACTGCCTGAGGTCTCTGACGAGTTTTCAGAAAGACGAAGTGACGGCCGAGTACAGCGAAGTCTATGAGCTTCCACCGGGTCATGTTCGGTTTAACGAATTCATCGGAAAGTATGGAAAGGCGTTTTCAGACCTGGACCGATTGAATGTGGTCAAACTACTCATTGCGAAGTTTAGTGATCTCCATGAGATGAAAATTGCGCACAGGGATATCGCCGATCACAGTCTGTGGATTTCACCTTCAAAAGAAGTCGCCCTTTCGAACTTTATTTCGGCATATCATCGACCAGCTGGAACGGTCGGAGATTATCGTAAGCTTTTATCCGTGGGCGCTGTCGAGGTAAAAGACATGCTTGATGGGGGCGAGCTTACGCCTTTTCAGCAGGATGTTCATGCCCTGGGCCTTGTAGCGTGGCACTTATTAAGCGGTAAGCGCATGTCGCCAAAGAGTCTGGAGACAGTACAGGAGAGTATGTTAAGCAGTCAGCACTGGTATTCAGATGTATTACTGGATGCTGTTGCTGCAAAATTTGCTTCCGCGACGGATTTCTTTGACGCCCTTAAACAAGCTGAACCTGCAGGCAAGGCGATCCCAACATTTGATGATACTGAGCTTGCCCCTTACAGGCATGCTATTAACCACTCTCGTCAGTATCGGGAAGATGATGACTTTCTGGTAGAAACATCTGATAAAGAAGTCTATATCTCGGGTGGACGGCTGGTGAAGGCGTGGCTGAATATTGGTGGGCAAGGAGACGATTCATCAATAAACTTCCAGGTTTTGAAGTTTTTAAAACAGGTCGAACAGCTTTCTTTAGTTAAACCAACATATCTGCCAGAAATTCGTGAATTTGGTATCGCATCTAAATCATCGAGTCTGTACATGGTAACGGACCAGGTACAAGGAGAAACCTGGGACAAAATGGTGGTCCTAGATGATGAAAAAATCGATCTGATTGATAAGTTTGTCGCCGCAGTTGGGCATTTGCACGGTCTTGGTGTTTCTCACGGGGACATCCACCCTGGCAATGTAATGCTTGGGACGGAGGGGCGCTCGCTTTTCCTCATCGATATCCCCGATTTTTCACCGACGGAGGACGAACCTAAAAACCACAGCTACAGCCCTGAATATATTGATAATTGTACTTCCTTTGAACGCGATAACTATGCAGTGATGAAGATGTCCTGCGAGTTGTTAGGTTTGTCCTGGGGGCATGAATCAGAACTTTACCCAACTATTGCGAATGCCATCCGGGCTGAACTGGAAGATCCTATTTTTGGGTTTAAAGATTTAGGCCGGTTTAAAAAAGCGGTAGACAGTTATGACCTGGCGTCAAAACAAGCTTTGATAGAGATTACAGCAGGAAACGCCGATGAAATAATCTCTGTTCTGCCTGATAACGGGCATCTGTATGTCAAAGTTGAGCCCAATCGTAAAGAGCCAGCTGAAGTAAAAGTGACTTTCACCGGGATTGGTGGCAGTTTTTCTGCAATGTTCAGCAAAAAACAGAAGACGCTGCTTTATGGCTTTAATCCAAGGGCTCGTTCATCAATTCGTAAGCAAGATATTGATGAAAGCCAGTTCGAAATTGGTACCGGTATCAGGATTACTCCGGGCAGCCCGCAGGATATGTCGGCGTTGACAGTATTGCTTAATGAAGAAGAATCATTTACCCGGGCAATCGAGTTGATTGCCGCATCTGAAGACGTTCAGGCACAGGATCCGCTTACTCTTCAGTTAAAAGATGCCTTTGCCAGACTGGATAAGCAAGCGCTTGAGCCTGCTTTAAAAGAAGTGCTGGAAATCCCGACGGTGAAGCTGTGGCGCGCAACTCTGGATACTGAAACAGAATCCTATCCGAACATTGAAGTCAGCGGGGAGGTAGTCCCTGTTGCAGATGCTCATGGAGAACTACTCATACCTTACTCTGCAGACGTTGATCCTCTTGGCGCATTCAGAAGTAGCGATGAAGTTGAAGCCTTACAGGTCGATCAGGAAGGGGTTGAGCGATTTATAGGTGAGGTGTCACTTAAGAAGTCAGAGCTCAAAGAGATTCGACTGGTCAGGGTGCGTTCAGCAGCCTACAGGTTGAAAGATTCTGATATTGTCTTCTTCCGCACAAAGCAGGATCGGGCGTCTTATCAGAAGCGTAAACGAGCGCTGGAACGCCTCCTCGATCGGGAGAGTGTGCTGCCTGACTTAATTGACCTGTTCGACCCATCCTGCAAACAGGATGCTCAAAATTATGGTATCACTGTCAGCGATGCTGATTTTGCCAGATACGACCGTGAAGACCAGCACGGAAACAAGATCAGCCTGAATGACCAACAAAGAAAGGCGTTTAACATACTGATTAATAATGGCCCTCTCTCCCTGCTGCAGGGGCCACCGGGGACCGGTAAAACCGAGTTTATCGCGGCCTTTGTCCACTACTTGATTGAGAAACAGAACACCAAACGCATTTTATTGGTTAGCCAGTCACACGAGGCTGTAAATACAGCGGCCGAGCGCATCAGAAAGCACTGTTCCCGACTTGGTACAGAGCTGGATGTCGTCAGGTTCAGTAACCGTGAAGGGGCAATTTCTCCGGGGCTGAAAGATGTGTATTCAAACGCAATCACAACGGAGAAGCGCGAACTGTTCAATGCTGAAATTAAGTACCGCGTTGAAGCGTTGAGTGACGCCATTGGTCTGGAGCCGGGGTTTATTTCGGGTGTCGTGCTTGCGGAGCTCAGGTTGTTCAAGCAAATAGATCACCTTGAGAAACTGCTCTATCAGGTTAACGATTTAACCGCTCCTAAAGAGATCAATGAACTGAAAGATATTGCAGTCGAACTCGACTTTTCCATCCGCTCCAGGCTGAGTCAGGAGTATGGGATTAACCTGGACAGAGACGCTAAGATCTCTGCAGCAAAAGACATTCTGATCTCAAGGCTGTGTACGGAGTATGGTGTCAGACCTGATGAGGCACAAAGAGTAAAGGCATTAGCAAAAATATCCCGGGATATGCAGGATGCTATGTCGGGAGAGCGAGTGAACCTTGATGAGTTTTATTCACGATCTAGGCAGTTAGTGGCTGGCACATGCGTCGGTATTGGACAGGGGCACATTGGTATCCAGGAGAATATCTACGATTGGGTGATCATTGATGAAGCTGCGCGCTCGATTGCCAGTGAACTGGCCATTGCGATGCAGTCTGCCAGACGCGTCCTGTTGGTAGGTGACCATCTGCAGCTTCCACCACTGTACTCAGATGCTCACAAGGCGGCATTAGCGAGGAAACTGGGTATCAATAATTCTCGTACTGAAATTGATGAGGTGTTACGAAGTGACTTTGCTCGTGCCTTCAACTCTGCTTATGGTGCGCAAGCTAGTGCAGCTCTGCTGACACAATATCGTATGGCTCCTCCAATTGGCGATCTGGTATCGAAGACCTTCTATGACGGGAAGCTTCGAAATGGAGAGCGAGCAATTCCAGATGTCTATCAGCATGCACCAGAAGCTTTACGTAGCGTAGTGACTTGGCTTGATACTGCTAGCTTGGGCCATCGGGCGCACCATTTTGAAGACCGTGGCACAAGTATTTACAACCGTAGTGAAGCTGACGAGATTATTTCTGTACTTAAACAGGTATCAGAGAATGATGAATTCGTCGCTCAGCTTTCAAAGCTCGTTAATAAAGATGAAGCCGCTATCGGAGTGATTTGTATGTATGCCGAACAAAAGCGGTTGCTCCGTCAGAAATTCAATCAGGAAATCTGGAGCGAGGGATTTAAGGACATTGTTAAAATAGACACGGTTGACAGTTATCAGGGTAAGGAAAACCGGATCATCATCCTGTCTCTGACGCGTTCGGATAAGCAGCATAGCCCGGGTTTCTTACGCGCTCCAAACCGTATAAATGTCGCAATGTCACGCGCAATGGATCGACTGTTGATTGTGGGTAACGCCGATATCTGGAAGGGAAATAATAAAGAACTGCCATTAGGCTCCGTTGTAAGTTATATGGCTGAACGAGGTCAGGAAGCTGGATACAGGTTCCTCTCCGCTCAGCAGGGAGGCAAAAAGAAATGATATCTGATAATAAAGTAACCTATCACGAGGTTGACTTCCTGCTGCCAGCACAGAGGTTTAACATTCAGTTTTCCTATGTTTCCCAGAAAGGGCTGCCATTCATCCGGGAGTTTGTGCTGAGACTTGTTCATGTAGCCTCGATGAGCAAAGCACAAATAGCAACCTATTTCGGCCTGACCCACCGTGAGTCAGAAGAGGCGATTTCCGATCTTGTGCAGCGTGGCGAACTTACGCTCTCTTCAGACGGTAGACTGACCTTAACAGAAAAATCGAATGGATATTTTTCTGAGGTTGGAGAGATACCGCACCTTTCAACTGTTCAGGACAGTGGTGGTACCTTATCGTTTGATTTAGCGACCTTTAGTTGTTTCAGTAACCAAAATGTCCAGGACCATTGGATGGGAGGCATACCATTAAAGGTTCATGACAACAATATTTCTCAAAGTGAGAGATTGGTTGAGAAACACTTTCAGTACCAGTTTAATCAAATTCTGGATAAAGGCTACCTGTCTCACTTACAAGTTCAGGGCGGAAAAGAACAGCCTTCTATTTATACAGTTAATTCAATTAATAAACTCCGGCAAATGCCGCTACGTTTAACAACTGAGTTTAAAATGGATAGCGATGGAAAGGCTGTCGAGCGTGAAGACTATGAATACTTAAACAGCTCTGAATGTGTTCATGAGTTAATGGCTATTGAAATATCCAGGTTGTTAAGACTTAATAATACCATAAGCATATTTAAGGCCATGGTATCACTCAACGATGAAAATACGCTTAAGTTATTTGACTCAAAAACGAATCAAGTTAATCCAGCTTTTATTAAAGATATGCAGGCCCTAGAAGAATATTCTGACTCAGGCAGAACGACTTTCTTAGGCCCAATATACGCTAAAAACAATTGGGAAAGGCTGCAGAAAGCTTTGGCACCGGTGCTCGGTCAGCGTATCAAAGACAAAGCTGATCATGGCGGAAGTCATTTCATGTGGATAGCACCATCAGATGCATACTGGTCAAAGAGCGAACGATTTATCTCCAGCCTGAGTGATTTCATTCACAAGTCGAGTACGAAAGATAAGCAGTTATATAAACCTGTGCTATATGTGCCCGTCTCAGATGATGTTGATTCCAAGGCAGCCAGACAATGGAAGTATGAACTAGGGCAATTACACGAGTACGCTAAAGGGCTTGTAGAAGGATTGTTAGATGGTAATGTTGAGATCCTTCATCTCGAGGATGAATTATCTGTTGTTATCTATCATATTTCTCAACCAGAAACTTTGCCAGTGACTATGCCATTGGGCTTTATAACAACTAACAAAGTGTCGGTAAATATTATTGGAACGCTGATTACTGAATATCTGAAAAGTAGCTCTGGTTTTGATAAACCCCATGATTGTGGTCCTGTTTCTTCTTTAGTTCGAAATAGTTGAACGACTGGCCATCACAAGGGCAATTTATTGCCCTTGTGATGGATAAATTAAGTAAATCATAGCAAGCGTCATCCCAGCACAGTCTGGTTCCGGATCAAGAATCCTGTAACTTACGAACCTACTTATTTTGGAGGTGGACGTGTAAGTATCCCAACAAGCCGAACTGACCTGTCCCCCATGAAGTAACATATCGCAATGTTATCAACGCCCGCTTAGCACAAAGCAGTCGTTACATCCTGATATAAAATTTCCAGGCTAACTGACCTGCTCCCCGTTGATTAATACACCGCGATGTTAGTAATGTCTTCATAAGTCACATGAGGACATCCCCATGAAGAAACGATTTTCCGACGAACAGATCATCAGTATTCTCCGCGAAGCGGAGGCTGGCATTTCCGCCCGCGAACTTTGCCGTAAGCTTGCGATCTCTGACGGAACCTTTTACACCTCGCGAAACGGAAAAGGTAAACAAGCCGACATTACTAACTGACTGTTGCATTTAATCTTGGGAGCAGGTCTGTGTCATACCATGTCAGCCAGGTTTCAAATCGCGCCAGATGGCGTAAGTTAATCACCATTCAATATGCTTTCGCCACGCTTTCATTAATCAATCAGGGATGATGTGCGTTGAAAAGCAGTGCAAGTGCTAATGGTAGTGGTGCAAAAAATCTGTGTGAATTTCCGCGGTTTTAAGAAACAGAAATGAGTCATCTTTAGATTTGAGTTAATCCGAAACAGAACAGTAAGCTAAGTAAAATTAAAAATCCATTCTCGTTTTATGTCTCTATCAGGAACTTTCTGATTGTTTAGATGATATTCTGTATAAACAGGCTTACAAAAAACTTACATTCAATTTCACTTAAGTCTTTTATGATGGCATATACAGGGAAGTTACTGGCGCTGAGCGTCGGCTTATTGACTGCTTCAGCAATTGCGGCACCGTTAAATCCCGGCGACCGCGATTACATCCAGAATCAGCAGCAACAGCGCCTGCAGCAGGACCAGAAGCAGCGCGACACGCTGTGGAACGCTGTCGCCCCGCAGGTCGCACCGGAAGGGGATCTGAGTGCATCCGGCCCGTGCTTCCCCGTCCATCATATCGTCATCCGCAATGCGTCTTTGCTGTCGCAGAGCCAGCAGCAGAATATTACCGCGCCCTATATTAATCGCTGCCTGAACTTAACGGAAATTAATTCACTGGTCCACGCCATCTCCGAATGGTATATGCAGCGCGGTTATATCACCAGCCGCGCGTTTTTAACCGAGCAGGACTTATCCCAGAGCGAACTGGTTATTCCTGTGCTGGAAGGGAAGCTCGACGAAATACGCCTCGACGGCCAGCATCCGCGCGCGCTGTTAATGGCGTTCCCCGGCCTCGAAGGAAAGATACTTAACCTGCGCGATATTGAGCAGGGCATGGAGCAGATTAACCGCGTGCGCTCGACGCCGGTGCAGATAGAAATTCAGCCATCCCCCAAAGCGGGTTATTCAGTGGTGAACCTCACCGCGAAACCGGAGTTTCCGCTCAGCGCCTCGCTGGGTTTTGACAACAGCGGACAGAAGAGCACCGGCACCGGTCAGCTGAACGCGTCGCTAACCGGTAATAACCTGCTGGGGCTGGCCGACCGCTGGTTTATCAGCGGCGGACGCAGCAGCGCCTTGAGCCAGTGGCGCGACGCACAGAGCCTGCAGGCGGGCGTCAGCGTGCCGTACGGCTACGGCCTGCTCGACTACAGCTACAGCTGGAGCAGCTACTACAGCAGCTTTATCAACAATGATTTCACCTGGCTGAGTAACGGTGATAACGTCGCGCACCGCCTGAACGGCTCCTGGGTGCTGTTCCGCAACGGCGATATCAAAACCGGCGTGCAACTCGGCCTGAACCACTATTCCAGCCACAACTTCCTTAACGACGCGCTGCTCACCAGCAGCAGCCGCAAAATCACCAGTCTGCAGATCGGGCTAAACCACACGCAGAAAGTGTTCGGCGGCGTGGCGACGCTCAATCCGGCTTTCAGCCGCGGCATGCCGTGGTTTGATGCTGAAAGCGACACGGGAAAAACCGGTGATTTGCCGAAAGCGCAGTTTCGCAAGTGGAGCATCAGCAGCAGCTTCCAGCGTCCGCTGACGAATAGCCTGTGGTGGCTCAGCAGCGTTTACGGCCAGTGGTCCCCGGACCGGCTGTACGGCAGCGAACGCCTGACGCTCGGCGGCGAAAGCTCGGTGCGCGGCTTTAAGGAGCAGTATCTCTCCGGCGACGCCGGGGGCTACCTGCGTAACGAGCTGGATTACAGCCTGTTCACGCTGCCGGTAGTCGGTGAGGTCAGCGTGCTGACCGCCGTCGACGGCGGCTGGCTGCAGAGCGACGCGCAGAACCGCGAGTCCACCGGCACGCTCTGGGGCAGCGCGGTCGGCCTCAGCACCCGCGGACGATATTTCCACACCCAGTACACCGTGGGTATTCCGCTCAGCTATCCCGGCCACCTGCAGCCGGATCACGTCAGCATTTACGCCCGCGTCGGGCTGGTTTTTTAAGAGGCAAAGATTATGGACGATCGTCAACCCGTTTCCCTCGCCCGTCGCGCGCTGAGCTATCTCATCTGTTATCTGGTGGCGGTGCAGCCGATGCTGCCCGCCATGGCGGCACAAATCACACCGGTGACGCCCGGTACGCAGATGGACGCCGCCGGAAACGGCGTACCGGTGGTCAACATCGCCACGCCCAACGCGGCAGGCGTCTCGCACAACCAGTACCAGCAGTACAACGTCGGACAGGAAGGGCTGATCCTCAACAACGCCACCGGACAGCTCAACCCGACGCAGCTCGGCGGCCTGATCCAGAACAACCCGAACCTGAAAGCCGGGCATGAGGCGCAGGCGATCATTAACGAGGTCACAGGTGCAAACCGCTCGCAGCTGCAGGGCTACACAGAAGTGGCGGGCAAAGCGGCCAACGTCATCGTGGCCAATCCGTACGGCATCACCTGTAACGGTTGCGGCTTTATCAACACCCCGAACGTCACGCTCACCACCGGGAAACCGCAGCTGGATGCGAACGGCAACCTGTCTTTCCTGGAGGTGACTAAGGGCTCGGTGACCGTCGAAGGCAAAGGGCTGGACGGCAGCAGCGCAGACGCGGTGTCGATCGTCGCGCGTGCCAGCGAGATCAACGCCGGGATCCACGCGAAGGATCTGTCGGTAACCGTGGGAGCCAACCGCGTGGGCGCGGACGGGTCGGTGACGCCAGTTGCCGGGGAAGGAACGGCGCTATCGGTGGCGATTGATACCGGCGCGCTGGGCGGCATGTACGCCAACCGGATTCACCTGGTGTCGAGCGAGAAGGGCGTGGGGGTGAATCTGGGTAACCTCGCCGCGAAGCAGGGGGGTATTCAGCTCAATACGAACGGCAGGCTGACGCTCAGTAACAGTCTGAGCAGCGGTGCGCTGACGGCTAATGGAACATCGGTTGCGCTAAATGGTGATAACAAAGCCACCGGGCAAATTAACGTCAGCGCACAGCAGGATGCCGCTCTGGGTAAAGGGACCCTGGTCAGCGATACCGGGATCGCCGTGACTGCGAAAGGCAATCTGACCACCAGCGGCACCAGCCTGACGGCGGGTCGTGACATCCGGCTGAATGGGGCCACCTTGTCAGCTGATCAATCAACCCGCGTCAACGCAGGCAGCAACATTCAGCTTCAGGCTCAGAACCAAATCAGTAACAGCGGCCAGTTTACCGCGGCTGAAAATCTTTCCGTTGATACCCGGCAGCTGAACAACAGCGGCGCTCTGGCAGCGAGTGCCATCAGCGTAAAAGCGGGTACGTTACAGAACGACAATGGCGCGAGCGTCGCCGCGACCCGCAACCTGACAACGGTGAGCGACAGACTTCTCAATCAGGGCGTACTCTCTGCACCGGTGCTGGATATCAGCAGCGTACAAACCGATAACAGCGGAATGTTGCAGGGTTCCAGTGCGTTCAGTTTCAGCGGCAGCCGCCTGAACAACCTTACCGGTGGCACCCTCAGTTCAAATAACGCCTTCTCACTGAATTTGCCGGATCTGAATAACAGCGGCCTTATCAGCAGCGGTGCAACACTCACGCTGGGTGGCCACAGCCTGACGAATTCGGGCGAGATCAACGCCGGCAATCTCACTGCGCTTAATGATGTGATCCTGAATAATGCGGGCGGCTCGCTGCTCGCCGGGCAGGCGTTGCAGCTGAATAACAAGGATCTGACCAACGGCGGAAAAATGGCCGCCGTCCGGCTCATCATCAACAGCAACGCGATCAACAACAGCGGCACGCTGCAGGCAAAACAGACTCTGCAGACAGAGAGCCAGCAGCTGACCAACCGCGGGACTGTACTGAGTGAGGGCCAGCTGACGCTGGATACCGGTGTGTTCAGCAACGCGGGTTCACTTCAGGGCGAGCAGCTGAATGTCAGGGCAGACAACTGGCTGAACAGCGGGAAGGTGCTGAGCCTGGCGGAAGGGGCGTTAACGGCAGGCAGCCTGAACAATACCGGCAGCATTTTCAGCCAGCAGACGCTGCAGCTCAGCAGCGGTGAAACCGACAACAACGGGCTGATTCAGGGGACGACTGGACTCAGTTTCAGCGGTCATCGCCTCACTAACCTGGCGAACGGCACCGTCAGCTCTGATAACAGTTTCGGACTCGATCTGCCGGAGCTGAACAACTTCGGGCTGATCTCCAGCGGTGCGGCCCTGGGCCTGAGCGGCGGCAGCCTGACCAACTCCGGAGAAATCAACGCTGCCGACATCATCGCAGACAATGACAGCCTCAACAATCAGCAGGGCGGCCTGCTGCTGGCGGATAACGCATTGCAGCTGAAAAACGGCAGTCTTTCCAATGCCGGGCAGATTGCCGCCAGCCAGCTTGATATTAACAGCATCACCGTGGACAACAGCGGCACGCTGCAGGGTAAACAGACGCTGCAGGCAGCAGGCCAGCTGCTGACGAACAGCGGAACCGTTCTCAGCGGCGGTCAGCTGAGGCTGAAGGAAGACAGGCTTGATAACAGCGGCCAGATGCAGGGCCAGCAGCTTAACCTCACAGCAGGCGACTGGCAGAACAGCGGTAATACGCTGAGTGCAGGCGATGCAACGCTTGCTGCCGGCACGCTCACCAACAGCGGCAAGATACTGGGCCAGCAGCATCTTGAGGTAAAAACGGGGAGTACCGACAACAGCGGCTGGCTGCTGGCGCAGGCGCTGACGCTGCAGGGCGATCTGGTCAACAGCGGGCTGATGCAGGGCTCCGATGCCCTGACGCTGCATGGCGATAAGCTCGTCAATCAGGGAAGTGGGCAGTTACTGACGGCAGGCAAGGCAGACGTGGAGGGCTCATCGCTGAACAACCTGGGCAGTGTCCAGGCAGAACAGCTCGACCTGAGGCTGGAAAACTGGCAGAACACCGGCAGCGTACGTGCCGGCAGTCAGCTCACTGCTGATGTCAGTGGCGCACTGGATAACAGCGGAAAGCTGATGAGCGAACAGGCAATGAATCTGTTCAGCAGCAGGCTCAGTAACGCCGGTACGCTGGCTGCAGACCGCCTGACCATCACGGCGCCGCTGCTGATTAACTCAGGTCTGCTTCAGGGCAACAGCGCGCTCACACTCAGCAGCACGGACATCACTAATACAGCCGCCGGTGAGCTGATTACCGGTGATTCGCTATCCCTTGTACCGGTCACGCTCACCAACGCCGGCCTCCTGCAGGTGGCGGGAGACCTGAGTCTGACCGGGCACAGTGTCAGCAACAGCGGCCGCATTACCGCAACCAATTTCAGCGCGGTACTGGATGGCTCACTGGACAACAGTGCGGACGGGCTGCTGCTGGCACAACAACAGGCAGATCTTCAGGTTAATACCCTGAACAACGCGGGTACCGTCGCCGCTCAGCAGGTAAAAACCACAGGCGTGAAGCTGCAGAACCAGGGCCTGCTACAGGGTGACGCGCTGCTGACCGCAGATTTTGACCAGTTCGATAACCTTCTCCACGGACAGCTTATCAGCAGTGGCGAACTCTCCCTTAAGGGAAGCACGGCCAGCAACGCAGGCGTGTGGCAGGGCAAAAACCTTGGCTATCACTTCACCTCACTGTCTACCAGCGGCACGATTAACGGCACCGGGTCCCTGAGCGGCATATCTGACACGCTGCTGAACAACAGCGGCAGTTTGCTGGCCGGTGGAAATGCCAGCGTGTCAGTTGGCAGCCTGACGAACAGCGGCAAGATAATGGCGGACAATCTCACGCTTCGTGGCAATTCGCTGAGCAACCGCGGGCTGTTGCAGGGCACGACGACGCTTGATGCGCAGGCGTCTGACCATCTGATTCAGTCCGCTGACGGTCAGGCCCTGACCGGGGGAAGCCTGTTGCTGAATGCGGACACGCTGGAGACCTCTGGCACGCTGCAGGGTGAGAGCGCGTATATCAGCGCGGGAAGCTGGCAGCATCAGGGCTCACTGCTGAGCAGCACAGACCTGAATGCATCGGTCAGTGAAGAGCTGAATAATCAGGGGGAACTGCTGTCTCAGGGCGCGGCGCAGATTTACGCGCAGAATCTGGATAACAGCGGAACGATGCTGGCTGAAAAAGACATCACGCTCAGCGGCAGTTCGCTCAATAACAGCGGTACGATACAGGGTAATACGCTGGCCATTACCCCCGCCAGCGTGACCAATCAGGGCTCGCTGATCGGATTACAGTCGCTGACGTTAGGACCCGCCGCAACCGTTCATATTTTCCGTACGCTGGCAGCACAGACTCAGTCCTCACGCGTTCTCACCAATAATGCCGGCGGGCAGCTGCTGACCCAGGGAATGTTAAGCATTACCGGCGACAACGTCACTAACAACGGTGCCTGGCAGGGGCAGCAGATCCTGCTGAATGCAGTCAGTCTCACTAATGCAGGTGCGATCCAGAGCGCAGAGGGTCTGCAACTTAACCTCAGCGATACGCTCACCTCCTCCGCGGGCAGCAAAATCACCGCCAACGGCATCGCCGCGCTTAATGCGCTCAGTTTCAGCAATCAGGGGCAGTGGATCGCGAAGAATCTGACGTTGCAGGGCACTTCACTGAACAACAACGGGGAAATATCCGGCGTTGAAGGCCTTACGGTCACGATGAATGGCGGGCTGACGCAGCAGCAGAACGGCGCGCTGCTGAGCGGCGGTAAGCTGGAGATGCACGCAGCCTCCGTCAACAACGCCGGTCGCGCACAGGGGAAAGATCTGACTCTGACCAGCGGCGCCGTGACTAACAGTGGCCGACTGCAGGGCGACAGCAGCCTGCTGCTGAATGCCGGCGGACGGCTGACCAATAGCGCCAGCGGTACATTACTCAGTCAGAACAGCCTGACGCTGACCACGCCCGAAATCTACAACTATGGCCTCATTCAGGGCGCGACCAGCATCATTGCCGCAACTGGCACAGCAAACAACAGCGGGAAAATCCTTTCATCTGCGGATTTGACGCTGACCGCGCCGCAATTCATCAACAGCGGCTGGCTGCAGGCGTCACAGTTGATGCTTAACGCCTCAAACGCCAGCAACAACGGCACGCTGATGGCCGATCAGCAGGGTACATTAACCGGCACGCAGATGCAGAATCAGGGCACTGCGCAGGGAGGCACACTGTCAGTGAACTATGCGCAACTGACCAATGCCGGCACAGTGCTGGGCGTGAATCAGTTGAATGTTAAAGCCACGAACGTGACGCAGCAGGCAGCAGGTAAGCTTTTCAGCGGTGGAAATCTGCTGCTGGAAAGTACCGGTTTCGATCAGCTTGGTCAGGTGGTTGCTCTCGGCAACGCCACGCTGAATCTGAACAATGGTTTTACTGCCCGCAATACGCTGGCAGCGGGTAATCGCCTCACCATCAGCAGCAATGGTGCGGTTGACAATCAGGGCACATTGCAGGGGCAGTCGCTGACGCTGAGCGCAGGCGGCGAGCTGACAAACAGCGGCCAGATCACTACAGGAAACGGCGACAGCAGCCTGAGCGGCAACCGCATCAGTATGAATGGTTCGGGTACCCTGCAGGGTGGAGGTAACGTCACGCTGAACAGCCGAAGTGATGTTGCGCTCAACGGTTTCACCGGTACGCGCGGCAATCTCACTATCAGCTCGCCAGGCAGTATTGTGAATGCGGCCCTGCTGTATGCCGGGCAGAATTTGTATCTTTACGCCAACAGCATCCGCAACGAGCGGAGTGACATACTGGCGGGTAACGGCCTGTGGATGCAGCGAGATGCGGCAGGTAATGCTAACCGTGAGGTGATTAACACGTCCGGCACTATTGAGTCGCGGAACGGCGATATCACGATAAAAACCGGTCACCTGCTGAACACGCGGAATGAGCTAAGCACCAGTGAGCAGGTCACTCAACTCGCAGTGCCGGCATGGGCGTCGGAGACTAACGTCAGTATCCCGCTCTCATGGTTTTCCCCGGATGAATACGGGCTTTACACCAGCAAATCCGAACAGCATCACGGGCATAACGATGACTGGGATACTTACACCGGCAGCTACGCCCCTTATCCCGAAGCTGATGTACAGAAGATTGCGTATCAGACAATTTCTGTCACTGCACATGCTAATGGCAGCGCGGGGCGTATCGCTGCGGGCAGTAATCTGACAGTGCAAGCCACTCAGCTCGATAATTTTGCCTCGAACATGCTTGCCAGAAATAATATCTCGCTTACGGGCAGCACCCTGAATAACAAAAGCTGGACGGATGGCATTACCACGGTCTATCAGATCTACCGTTATGGTGTTGGCGTCGCTAACCCTGCCAGACCTTCTGAAGCCCAGCATTCCTATGATTCAATCACTTCAAGTTCCATTGCCTATACGCTGGATGGCAGCCCGGTTTATGAAACCACCGGAAGCGGCAATGTTTACCGCAGCGTTATTCAGGCAGGTAACAATATTGATGCAGCCTTTAGCCAGAACATCAGTAATACCTCTAGTGACCCGCACGTCAGTGGAACGATCAACACGTTAGCGACACCCGGATTAACACATCTCAGCCAGCAGTCAATCAGCGGTAGCGTACAGAAACAATCTCTCAGTTCGGCCGAAACAGTCGCTGTTAATTCACCTGCGTGGAAAGACCTGGTACAGAGTGCACTTCAGAACATTACTGGCGGAAGTGAACTGGAGACTAACAGTGGCAATACTGTTTCCCTGACCCAAAACGCTGTTGATCAGAAAGGCAATACCAGCCTCGGCACCTCTGGCGCACTCAAAGATGCCAGCGCGTCCCTTGCAGGTTCAGCACTGAAGCCATATCAGGTAACAAACGTTGATAGCAGTGCGTACCCGGTGCCTGCCAGCGACAATGGTTATTTTGTTGTTTCAACCAGTCCCTCCAGCCCTTATCTCATTACGGTTAATCCGAAACTGAATGGTCTTGGCCAGCTGGATACCCGCTTATTCGGCGATCTTAATACGTTACTAGGTAAGCAACCCGGTAACGCGTTGCAGGAAACCCGCCAGCAATATACTGACGCGAATACGTTCCTGGGCTCTTCTTACCTGCTCGACAGACTGAATCTCAAACCGGACAGTGACTATCGTTTTCTGGGCGATGCCGCGTTTGATACCCGGTATGTCAGTAATGTGGTACTAAACCAGACCGGAAGCCAGTATCTGAATGGTGTGGGTTCCGATCTGGACCAGATGCGTTACCTGATGGATAACGCCGCAGCGTCACAGCAGTCTTTAGGCCTGCAGTTTGGCGTGTCCCTGACAGCGGAGCAGGTTGCCTCACTGGACAAGAGCATTATCTGGTGGGAAGCCACCTCGGTGAATGGCCAGACGGTGATGATACCGAAAGTGTACCTTTCCGAAAAAGATGCGGCAATGAACAACGGCAGCGTGATTGCCGGGAACAACGTTACGCTCTCTGGCGGTAACATCACCAACAGTGCCAGCAGCATTGTGGCGCAGAATACTGTCAGCGCAGACAGCCAGAACAATATCGACAACCTCAACACCGGTCTGATCAAAGCCGGGGGGGAATTGCAGCTTGTCGCGCTGAATAACATCAACAACGTCAGTTCGACTATTAGCGGCAAAAAAGTGGCGCTGGAAAGCGTCAGTGGTGACATCAATAACACTACAGTAAGTTCACAGTGGACGATCGGTGACAGCGGAGCGGTGCAGGTGAGCAAGACGCTGACTGGCAAGACGGCGGCGATTACGTCACTGGATGCGCTTAGTCTGAAGTCCGGCAACGATATCAACATCACCGACGCCTCACTGCATGCGGGCGGCGATCTGCTGCTCAACGCCTTGCACGACCTCAGCCTCAACAATATTGCCACCAGCGAAAGCCGCAAAATTGGTAACAAGGAAACCCATAGCTCAGGTGCTGAACGCACAACAGTTTCCAGTGGCGGCAACCTGACGCTGATAGCCGGGCAGGATATCACCAGCCAGGCGGCAGCGCTGGCAGCCGAGGGCGATATCGGACTGCAGGCGGGGCGTGATATTAACCTGAACGCCGCAGAATCGGGCTCCGGCAACAGCGAACGCGGCAGCAAGAAAACGGTAATTAACGAAACCGTTCGACAGCAGGGCACTGAGATTGTCAGCGGCGGCAGCACTACGCTGCTGGCGGATCATGACATCACCAGCCAGGAGGCTACGCTGACCGCCAATAAAGATCTGGCACTGCAGGCGGGTCATGACGTCAACATCACCACTGCGACAGAGAGTGATTACGCCTACAGGGAAGAGACGAAAACCAGTAAAGGGCTGTTCAGCAAGAAAACCACCCACACCGTCAGCGAAGACAGCTCCACTTCAGAAAAGGCTTCCAGCCTGAGCGGCGACCACGTTTCGATTGTGGCAGGCCACGACCTGACAGTGAAGGGTTCCTCGGTCGTCGGCGAAAGCGACGTCGGCCTGAAAGCGGGCAACGATCTCACCATCACTGCCGCCACCGAAACCCAGACCAGCTATCGCCTGAGCGAGACCAAAAAAAGCGGTATGTTCAGCGGCGGCGGCATTGGCGTGACCTTCGGTAGCGCGTCGTCGAAACAGGAACTGAAACAGGACGGCACAACAGAAAGCCAGAGCGCCAGCACCATCGGCAGCACTGGCGGGAACGTGACGCTGATTGCGGGACATGACGCACACATAGCGGGTTCGGATGTGATTGCGAAGCAGGATATCAGTCTGGCCGGCGGGTCGGTCACTATCGATCCGGGCAACGACACCCTGACGCGCCGTCAGATTTTTGAGCAAACGCAGAGCGGCCTGACGCTGCAGCTGACCAGCCCGATCACCGACGCGCTACTGAGTCTGGGCTCCCAGGCTAAAGCCGCCAGTGAGGCGGGAGACGATCGTCTTAAGGCGCTGGGTGCGGTGAAGGCGCTGGAAAGCGGCTGGGCGATGTCCGGAACGGCCGGGCAATCGGCGACAGCGCTGGCGAATGGGGATATGAATAATGCCGGCATCAAAATTTCGCTCAGCGTGGGAGCCAGTAAAAGCAAATCGTCATCGGAATATAGCAGTAACACCGTCAGTGGCAGCTCGCTCAGCGGCGGCGGCAATGTCGCTTTGGTGGCGACCGGCGCGAATGGGACCACCGGCGATCTTACACTGGCAGGTAGTGGCATCACCGGTAACAACGTCACTCTCGCTGCCGCACATGACCTGATCCTGGTTGCCGGCAGCAACAACACCGAGCAGAAAAGCAGCAACAAATCTTCAGGCTGGAGCGCCGGCATGCACGTAGCCATTGGCCAGAACACCGGCATCGGCGTACAAGCCAGCGGCTACATGGCCAGCGGCTCGGAGAATGGCAGCAGCACCGAATACGTGAACAGCCGCGTCAATGCCAAAGACAACCTGACGCTGAGCAGCGACAACGACATGCTGCTGTCTGGTGCACAGGCGCTGGGTAACAGCATCAGCGTTAATGCGGGCAACAACCTGATACTGACCAGCCTGCAGGACACCGACAGTTATCACAGCCAGCAGCAGAGCGCCAGCGGCGGCTTCAGCTTTACCTTTGGCTCGATGACGGGCTCATTCGGGCTAAGTCTGAGTAAAAGTAAGGTAAAAAGCGAATACGCCAGCGTTGGTGACCAGAGTGGCCTGTTTGCGGGTGACGGTGGCTATGATATCTTCGTCGGTAACCATACGCAGCTAAATGGCGCAGTGATTGCCTCAACAGCAGATGCTGCGAACAACAAACTGTCTACTGGCACGCTTGGGTGGGACAACATAGATAATCACGCCGAATACAGTGCAAGCAGCACGTCTGTTGGTCTCAATTTGAGTTCGTCAGGGCAGCAGTTTGCGGGCGGCGCACTCCCAGCGGTGGTAAACATGCATGAAAGTGCGTCCGGCACCACGCGCTCGGCGGTGGCTGACGGGACGATTACCGTTCGTGACGTGCGGAATCAGACGCAGGACGTAGCTGATCTGAGCCGGGATACCGAAAACGCCAATGGCAGCATCGGCAAAATTTTCGACAAAGAGAAAGTTGCCAACCAGATGGCGTTTGCGCAGGGCGTGCAGGAGCTGGCCGGAAGAGTTGTCGGCGACGTGAAAGCTTACAAACTGGATGCGGCGGAAAAAGAAACCTCTGACCGTCTGCTTAAGGAGCACCCTGAATACGCAAACCTTTCGAAAGATGAATTTAATGCGCGTGTTCAGAACGATCCTGCCTACAAAGCAGTGGCGGATTTGTGGGGCACGGGCGGTACCTATTCGATGGTCGCTACCGCCGTGGCGGGCGCACTGGGCGGCCTAAGCGCGAATAATCTTGGCGCAGCAGCGGGCGGGGCGATGGCACCGTATATTGCCAACGCCATCAAGCAGGCCACGACGTCGTATGATGCACAAGGTAATCCGCAAACTAACCTGCTGGCTAACACTATGGCACACGCCGTAGCAGGTGCAGTTCTGGCACAGATATCGGGTAACAGTGCCGCAGGGGGGGCCGCAGGTGCAGCGGGCGGTGAGCTGGCAGCGCGGGCGATTGTGGCCGTGATGTACCCCGACACTAAAATCAGCGATCTGACGGAAACCCAGAAGCAAATGGTCAGCACGCTGAGCCAGCTGGCGGCAGGGCTGGCAGGCGGAATTGCGACGGATTCGACTGTGGGGATTGGTGCTGGTGCTGGAGCTGGAAAGAATGCGGTGGAGAATAATGCGCTCAGTGATGGCTGGAACAATATCCTGCCATCAGGAACACAGGATTACGGGCAGGCCGTAGCCTCGTGGAATCAGTATGCCCTGGACAATAATCTGACACCTGAGCAGGTTCAAGAAGGGATGAATCGTATAGCTATTGGCGAAGGGCCTTCATGGGGGACAGAATATAAGGTTAAACCTAATGGAAAAATTGAAGTTTCAGGTGGCGTAGGGCTTGCTCTGAAAGGAGAAGTTGAGGTTAATAATGATTACTTCTCTATTTCTACAGGATACACCAAAGAGTTTGGTGTTAAGGCCGGAGCTTCTTTCGGTATTGATTTTGGTCCATATTTTCCTGGATTGTTTGGCGACTTAAATCGTGATCACTCAACTAGTATCGGTTTTGGTCCCGGTTCTGTAGGAATGTCTGGCGGAAAAGATGGTATTGGTTTTTCCTTCTCTGTTGGACCAAGTATTGGTTTTACAGGTTCTACCACTGGTTCTCATGATGAAAAAATAGATCTGAACGGCGACTCCACTAAGGAAATATACCACTATGATTTCAAATGATATTATTCTTAATGCATCATCCTTCATGTTGCTATTGTTGTTGTTGTTGTGGGGAGTGTGTTTTTTTATTTTTGTTTATAGAAATCTTGGCGGCACTAAGTTAGGTAAGGATTCTTTACTCTATTTTAATTATATGTTTTTTAAGCGCGATATTTTATCAAGCTGCGCATTGATTTTTCTTGTCCTTGGGTATGTGGCGGCGGCGATCGCTGAATATCGAAGGGGGTTAGATAATTTATCATTAATATCTAATTTGTCCGGAGGAATGTCATTTTTTCTCTTTGCACTATATGGGAAATATTTTTACCAAGGGTTAATTGATAATGAAAAACCATTTTTTTTTATTAAGGTTTTTTTGACAAAATTAGACCTATCCTTGGGTTCGATTTTTCTTTGGCTATCAAGACTGGCGTATGTAACATGGTTAATTATTTTCATTAGCAATTAAATAGCGTGGAGAATAACTTCCTGAAGGTTGTTGCGGAAGGTTGTGCCATCGCTGCCCCATGTCGTAGCAAGGTTGCAGAGCAACTGCTGGAGATCGGAGCAAAAGCAGGTATCGCCGGGTTGGCAGGTGCCGCAATCAAGGATATTGCGGACAAGATGACCTCCGATGAACTGGATCACCTTGTTACCCTGAAAATGATGGGCAACGACGAGATCACCGGAAAATATCTCAGTTCGCTTCAGAATAAATATGCTCCTTCGCATACCGGGGGTGACCAGATAGCTGGGGGAGGCCCAACCAACACGGGCGGAAAAAAATTACCAGAGCAGGGTGTAAATCATACAGGTAACAATAATGGTCAGACCGATGCAGGGCCAAATAATACTGGTGGAAATCAAACTGTAGACCAGTCGTCAAACAACACGGGTAATACCGAAGCCGTACCCGACTTGCCAAATAATATGACAAGTGATGGGCATGATAATGGGGCGGAAAAGCCATCTAATATAAAAGTTGCTGATGATAAGTTCCTGAAAAATAATGGTGTGGATGCTCATTAAATCAAAAAGGATTTCCTCGGTGCTAAAGCAGAGATAAAGCTTTATGACATTTATGTTGATAAAGACAATGGGCAGTTGTGGATTTTCAGAAAAGGTGAGAAAGGTGAAAGAATCCCGACTGGCGAATTTATTAATAAGTAGGGCCGTTACATGGATAAAACAACAGTAAAAGCAGAGTTTTATATTTGTGGCGATGTCTTTGATCCCAATGAGATAACTGCTTTGCTACAGATAGAACCTATGGAGGTTCATCTCAAAGGTGTCATTAGCGGAACGAGGAAAAGGCCGAGTACAGAGACTAGCTGGTCAATCTGTACAGAGAAGGAAGAATCCTATGATGTAGATGAGCAAACAAGAAAGTTGTTGTCTTTATTAAAATGTAAAGTTGATGTTTTGGAAGAAATAAAAGAGAAATATAGTGTTACGTTCATTTTTTCTCTTTTAATAGAAATAGAGAATGGGGAGAAACCATCCATCTATTGGTCAGCAGAAACGAATCGGTTTTTGGGTAGCATTGGGGCTGAAAGTTCTATTGATTTATATATCTATAGTTAAAGCGAACATAAATTACTCATGTTTAATCCCGGCCAACTGGCCGGGATTTTTGTTTTTACGCTTTGAAAACTTCCACTTCTCGCCGCTGCAACCGGAGCACACCGGGCGCAATGATGAGTTCCAGTTGTTCCGCACCGGCAATGTCGGACTCGGTGAGCCAGTCGCCGCCGATAATCACCTCGCCGTTCTCCCGTACCCAATCCGCCCCCAAATCTTGGCTGGCTTCGTACAGCGCTTCCCAGGTGGCTTCATCGGTGACGACAGTGATCCAGAGCCGGTGATGCTGTAGCGTCAGTTGCAGCGGCGTGCCGGTGGTAAATCCCAATGCGGCAAACGCGCCGCCTGTCAGTGTCAGTTCCGTGATCGGTTGAGGGGTAAAGGTGATGTTCATACGTTCCCCTCCGTGGCGGGCGTGGTGCGGATAATCAGTTGGCCGTGTTCGGCGGTAATGCTCACCGGTTGGCCTTTGGTAAACCCCAACGCTTCCAGCCAACGGCCCTTGATGGTCAGTTGCGGCAGCGGGTTCGGCCTGCCGCCGTTGGTGCGGTAACCTACAATGCTTTTACGCGCTTGGGGTGCGGCGGGCTGTGACGTAGAATCTGCCCTAGCCATGGTAACTACCTCGTATAGTTGCTTGTGGTGAGCGGGTTGTCGGTGTTCCACCACCTTCAACCCGCGCTAAAAAACCTGTCTGTTAACTGCCCGTCTCCTGCTGCAGTGCCTGTGCGATCACCGCATCCAGCATCTCTGCCACCATCTTCTGCCGGACCTTCGGCAGTTGGCTGATCACCTCAATCTGCTGTTCCAGCCGGGATGCCGGGCCGCGCTTGCGCGGGTTGGTGGCGCGGCGGGCGGCCTGAAGGCCGGGTTGCTCAGCTACGATTACGATAATGCGCTCAGTCATTTGCTTTACGGCAAGGATGCATCGGAATTGTCAGCTGATGACAAGATGCTGATTGCGAATATTGTTACATTGGCGGGAGCAGCTGCCGGCGGCGCGATTGATGGCAGCGCTGGAGTGGGTAGCGGGGGGGCTGCGGGCAGGACGGAGGTGGAGAATAACTCGCTGAGCGGTGATAAAGCTCGCGAAACGGTGAAACAGGCCGCTGAGTCCCTGAAAAATCAGGTCAGAGCTAAACTGGGTGAAGGTACAACGTCGTCAATCGCCAATGCCATCATTAACGGCCTTGCGGATACCGGCGATGCGGCATTAGGCAGCGCGGATTACGCAGCGGATGCGGCAATGGCGCTGGCTTCATGCGCTACTGGTGACAGTTACTGCGGCACGGCTCTTAATGACCTGTCCGGGAAGAATCAGGCAGTAGCGGACAGCGTGAAAGCGCTGATGAACAGTGACACCTGGTCGGCGGTAGCTGATACCATCAAACAGGCGTCTGAAGGCAATCAGGCGGCACTGGAAGCCACGGGCGGGATGCTGGCCGGTATTCTGCTGCCGGGTAAGAATGTGTCTGGGGTTGTTAAGGCAGTTGACTCGACCCTCAAGATTGCAACAGGGCAAGCCGTTGGAGCCTTTGAGAAAAGCTTGGCTAACCTTCCTCCAGGAGAGCGTGTAGCCATCGTAAAACAGACAGCCCCGAAGGTAGCCGAAGAGAACGGTATGATTAAGGATAATCAGCTAACTAAAAAGAATGGGGTCGTGATGTGTATCGTGGACAGGACGGAAACCTTTATGCTCTCGATACGCAGCATGGACGATTTGAGGTTGTCAGCCCGAAAGGTAAGCATCTTGGTGAAGTTGATTTTTCTATGCAAGTAAGAAAGCCTGCCGATCCATCTGGTGGCCATAATTTGAAGGTGAAATGATGAAGCTGATTGATTACAAAGAAAAGTTTGTATCGAGAGGAGCGATTTTTAGGTTGCCTGCGACTTGGCCGTATGAAGCATGGGTTGATTTTATGTTATTTGAAACTCAAGAAGACGAACGTCCATATGGTCTAATCGTTTCGTCTGGGTATAAAGCAGGACTATTTTTAGTAAAGTTACCCATTGAAAGTATTTCAGATGAAGGCCATGGATTAAGCACAGAATGGGTTATCAATAACTGGGCAAAATGGATTTATCCAGAGTGTAATGTTGAAGATGTTCATATCCTTGACGAATATGTAGCCATCCCTATTGATTAAACTAAATTCCAGCTATCACAGCTGGGACTTTGCCTAATAGATCCCGGCTCGCACCGGGATCGTCGTTTTTATGATGTGGCGGTTGCAGGCGGTAAAGTCACGGCGGGGCGGTAGCGTGCCGGGGGCTAAAAACGCGTATCGGGGTCTCGGAGTCTGGGTATCGAAATGCATCAGGAAATCTGGCTGTAACTGGCTGACTGTCCAGGGAAAGTGGTGTTCGACGGCTGGCTTCGCAACGGAAAAAGTTGTTGTTGAGAATAATGCGCTGTGCAGCACGTTAACGTGCCTGAGTAACCCGCTTGATATGAGCAAGCCGGTGATGGGCGGTGCAGGGATGGCTGCGGCGGGAGCCGGTGCAGCGGCAGGAGCCGCCATCGCAGATGCGCTTAACGGGGATAAAGACGGTGAGTCAGCCCCGAATGTGGGTGCAAATCTGAGTGATGAAGAGAAAGCGGAGCTGGGCGGGAGTGGTTCAGGAACGCCAGGGGGCTGGGGACCGGAGGATGAAGAGAATGGGCGTAGTAATGATGCTCAGACCAGTGGAAAAGATAAAGATACTCAAATTTGGACGGAAACCAAAAATGACGATCCTGTCTCAAACGCTTATGGGCATTGGGATAAACATAAAGCAGAGTTCCCGGAGTTACAGAACTCAAAGCAATATGTTGATGCAACTCATGACTTTGTGAATAATCCTCCAGAAGGAACGTTAACAAAAACTCGCCCTAATGGGGATACATTGTACTACAACCCTGAAACAAACACTTTTGCCTCTAAGGATGTTAACGGAGTGCCGAGAACGATGTTTAGACCCACAAAGGGAATGGAGTATTGGAATAAGCAATGACAGAAAACGAATATTATCCTTGTCCATGTTGTGGCAAAGAAACTATAAGCGAGCTTGGATGTTATGAGATTTGCCCTGTTTGTGGTTGGGAGGATGATCCTGTTCAATCATCGGACCCCAACTTCTCTGGAGGAGCAAATAATTTGAGTCTCGCTGAAGCTCAAAAAGATTTTTTACTGAGATCTCAATAAACATATAAATCCCGGCCATTGAGCCGGGATTACTTTTTTATCAGTCAGTTACCCTTCAGTTGCCAGCCGGATTGTAAGTACCCCGCACGGTAGTGCCATTCACTTGTGTACAGTAGATTTAACGGACTTCCAGGTGGGTGTCCGGACTGAATAAATTGATCATATTTTAATCTCCGGCCGAAAGTGATAGAGTCCGCGCATGTCAACCCGGATGACAGGAGCCACGGAATGGGGACCACTTCCACACCGCATGATGCGGTATTCAAACAGTTTCTCACTTCCCCTGACACCGCCAGGGATTTCCTGC
>NZ_JAHXPU010000041.1:0-67436 GCF_047308185.1 Pantoea sp. B65 | reverse complement strand
CATGAGAGGCCACATGAGGCGCATGGCGGGCAACCGCCCTCATCGGTATGGGTCCCTTCATTACGAATCTGGGACGGAAAAGTGCCGGATGTGGAGTATCCGGAAAGCTCAGCGCTCTGTCTGGTGTCACCGAAGGGGGCGATAAAAATCGGTGGAGGGCTGTTCCTGAGCGAAGCGCTACAGGGGGAGTACGTAAGGGTTCTGGAGGTGGATGACGGACTGGACGCGATCCTGTTCGACCGGATGATACTTGCTTACTACGACAGAGTTGAGCAGAGTATCATCCGGATCGACCCGACCTAAATGTGTTACCCATGTGGCCGGTCAGATCTGTAACCCATGTGGCGGTTGTACATTAATGCCGCCCCTATAGAAGAATATCTGCCCCCTGATGTAGGGGAGCCATTAATGGCTCCCGCCACATTAATGGCTCCCGTGCCTTAGCCGATGGTCATCAGACTGGCGTTACCGCCCGCCGCAGCGGTATTGACGCTAAGCGACCGTTCGATCAGCAGGCGTTCCAGCAACAGATTGCTTTCGCCGCGCGCAAAACCCTGCACTGAGACGATTGCGCCATCGCGTGCGGCCACGCGCGCGCAAAGTTCACGCAGCTGATCGGCATCGCCATGATAGATCACTGCATCAAACGCCTGTTCGCTGGCCAGTACATCGGCGGCAAAGTCGATACGTGCCTGCACCGCCGCTGGCAGGGTGGCAAACAGCGTGCGATATGACGGCTCCTGCGGCCACAGGGCGCGGCTGCCGACGCTGGTTACCGCCGCCAACTGAATCAGACGGTCGTCGTCATTATCCGCCAGACAGAGCACCCGTTCGCGCGGCAGCAGGGCAAAACTGTTGCGTTCGCCGGTTGGCCCCGGCAGCAGGCGCAGCGTTCCCCCCTGGGCCAGTTGCCCATAGCGCTGACAGATGGCGGCCAGTTGTGGTTTATCCGCGGCCCAGTCGCTCAGTTGCTGGTGCGGCGCCTGCAGCACCGGACGCAGGGTTGCATCCAGCGGACGTTCGGCATCCTGACGATCCAGCGTGACGCGCAGCGCGCCATCCGGGCGGTGCGACAGCAGCCGGTAGAGATAGAGCGGGCCGCCGGCTTTGGGGCCAGTGCCGGAGAGACCTTCTCCGCCAAACGGCTGGACGCCGACCACCGCGCCAACCATATTGCGGTTCACATACAGGTTGCCGACTTTCGCGCTCAGGGTGACCTGATTAATGGTTTCATCAATTCGCGTGTGCACGCCGAGGGTCAGACCATAACCGGAGGCATTGATCTGTTCTACCAGCGACGGCAAGGCGTTGCGCTGGAAACGCACCACATGCAGCACCGGACCAAAGACCTCTTTATCCAGATCTTCAACCGCATTCAGCTCAATCAGCGTCGGCATTACAAAGGTACCCTGTGCCCACTCCTTGCTGTCCTGCGGATTCTGCCGGGCGGCCTGATAGACTTTCAGACCTTTGGCACGCATCGCCTGAATATGACGATCGATATTCTCTTTCGCTTCGGCATCAATCACCGGGCCAATATCGGTAGAGAGACGTTCCGGGTTGCCCATGCGGCATTCGGCCATCGCACCACGCAACATTTTCAGCGTATGTTCGGCAACGTCCTCCTGAATACACAGCAGGCGCAGCGCGGAACAGCGCTGTCCGGCGCTGTCGAACGCCGAGGCGACGATATCAGTCACCACCTGCTCGGTAAGAGCGGAGGAGTCGACAATCATGGCATTCATACCGCCGGTTTCGGCAATCAGCGGTGTCGGGCGGCCCTGCGGATCAAGACGCCCGGCAATATTGCGCTGCAGCAGAGTGGCGACGGCGGTGGAGCCGGTAAACATCACGCCGCGTACCCGCTCATCGCCGGTTAACTGCGCGCCGACAGTTTCACCGCGCCCCGGCAGCAGCTGAAGTACACCCGCCGGTACGCCAGCATCCAGCAGGATCTGAACCGCCTGAGCGGCAATTAATGGCGTCTGTTCTGCCGGTTTCGCCAGTACGCTATTTCCGGCCGCCAACGCGGCAGCAATCTGACCGGTGAAAATCGCCAGCGGAAAGTTCCACGGGCTGATACAGACTACCGGCCCCAGCGGGCGATGGGTTTCGTTATCGAAATCATCGCGCACCTGACCGGCATAGTAGTGCAGGAAGTCTACCGCTTCACGCACTTCGGCGATTGCATTGCTGAAGGTTTTTCCGGCCTCACGGACCAGAATCCCCATCAGCTGCTGCATCTGGCCTTCCATTAGCATCGCGGCGCGTTCGAGAATCGCTGCCCGCTCCTGCGGCGGGGTAGCGAACCAGATAGATCCGGCATTAACCGCGGCATCCAGCGCGGTGGAAACCTCCTGCTCGCTGGCTTCACGGACTTCGCCGACTATGTCTTTTGGCTCTGCCGGATTCACCACCGCTCGGGTGGCGCCGCTGACGGTTTCACCGTCAATCATCGGCTGTGCCAGCCATGGCTGACTGGCGCTGTGCAGCAGAGCGCTGGAGAGTGACGCCAGACGATGTTCATTTGCCAGATCCAGCCCGGCGGCGTTCTGCCGTTTGCTGCCATACAGTTCGCGCGGCAGCGGGATTTTCGGATGCGGTAAACCCACCGCGCCTTCTGCTGCCGCCAGTTTTTCCACTGCCGCCACCGGATCGGCCACCAGTTCATCAATCGGCAGGCTGGTATCGGCGATGCGATTGACAAAAGAGGTGTTAGCGCCATTTTCCAGCAGGCGGCGCACCAGATACGCCAGCAGCGTTTCATGTGTTCCGACCGGCGCATAGATGCGGCACGGACGGTTCAGTTTGCCATCGGCGACTTTTCCCACCACCTGCTCGTACAGCGGTTCGCCCATACCATGCAGGCACTGAAACTCATACTGTCCCGGATAGTAGTTATTGCCCGCCAGCTGATAGATCGCCGCCAGCGTATGGGCGTTATGGGTGGCAAACTGCGGATAGATCAGATTGGGCACCGCCAGCAGTTTGCGCGCGCAGGCGAGGTAGGAGATATCGGTATAGACCTTGCGGGTGTAAACCGGGTAGCCTTCCAGCCCATCCAGCTGGGCGCGTTTGATTTCGCTGTCCCAGTAGGCGCCTTTTACCAGGCGGATCATCAGACGGCGACGGCTGCGCTGCGCCATATCGATCAGTGAGTCGATCACGAACGGACAGCGTTTCATATAGGCCTGAATCACAAAGCCAATACCGTTCCAGCCTTCCAGTTCGGGTTCGAAGCAGAGCCGCTCCAGCAGATCCAGCGACAGCTCCAGCCGGTCAGCCTCTTCAGCATCGATATTAATGCCGATATCGTAGCTGCGCGCCAGCAGCGTCAGGGATTTCAGGACAGGGTAGAGTTCGTCCATTACCCGCTCATACTGGGCACGGCTGTAGCGCGGATGCAGCGCCGACAGTTTGATGGAGATGCCCGGCCCTTCATAAATGCCGCGACCATTGGAGGCTTTACCAATGGCGTTAATCGCCTGTTGATACGAGAGCAGGTAGGCTTTAGCATCGTCGTCGGTCAGCGCCGCTTCGCCCAGCATATCGTAGGAGTAGCGGAAGCCTTTCTCTTCCAGCTTGCGCGCATTGGCCAGCGCTTCGGCAATGGTTTCGCCGGTAACAAACTGTTCGCCCATCAGCCGCATTGCCATATCAACGCCTTTACGGATCAGCGGCTCACCGCTTTTACCAATAATGCGATTGAGCGAGTGCGATAGGCTGGCCTCATTATGCGTGGAGACCAGACGACCGGTAAACAGCAGCCCCCAGGTGGCAGCATTGACGAACAGGGAAGGGCTGCGGCCGAGGTGTGATTGCCAGTTGCCGTTGCTGATTTTGTCGCGAATTAACGCATCGCGGGTAGGTTTATCCGGGATACGCAGCAGCGCTTCCGCCAGGCACATCAGCGCGACCCCTTCCTGCGAGGAGAGTGAGAACTCCTGCAGCAGGCTTTGCACCATGCCGGCGCGTCCGGTTGCCCCTTTTTGGTGCCGCAGCTTCTCCGCCAGCGTACTGGCCAGTTGATGGGTTTTCTGCGCCAGCGGGGCGGGCAGACGCGCCTGCTCCAGCATCATGGCGACGGCTTCCGTCTCCGGACGACGCCAGGCGGAGGTAATTGCCGCGCGGGTGACCGACTGTGGCAAAATATGTTCCGCAAAGTCGAGGAAAGGCTGATGGTACTCTTCAGCCGGTTGCTCATCATTTTCATTCAACGCGCTGTTAAGCGCGATTTCCGGCACGGCATCACCTGTCTCAAGATGGGATAAGTAGTTGAAAATAGCCTGTTTAATTAGCCAGTGCGGCGTGCGATCAATTTTCTGCGCGGCCAGTTTAATCCGATCGCGTGTGGCTTCATCTAGCTTGACACCCATGGTGGTTGTTGCCATGCCTGAAATACTCCTCAAAATGAAAAATGATGATAATCAGCAGCAATATCACTTATGTTGCAACTTTGTGCAACCTTGTTAATTGTGACCTGCTTAACAAGCCGGACACGGCGTTAAATGTTAACGCTCTGAAAGCGGCATGGTTATTGCTGCAAGATCCTCGCCAGTTCTGTAATGCCTGTAAATCCTCAATATTATTCGGGTTGTTATCAGGTGCAACTGTGAAAACTGTGATCGGGTGCAACCTGCGGACTTTTTTCATCGCGTTACAGGTGAACTGGCGGTAATGAATGTGTTAAATCCATTGTGCGCATAACGGCTTTCCGGCAGGATACCGCGCCTCGGGGTTGAAGGTGGTGTTACCGCTACGTTCCGGCGGTGGCAGAGAGCAAAAATCACCCGCTACAATAAATCGATAAAAAATGGAGAACCTGGATGACGATAAGTACACCAATGATGGTGACCTTTAGTGTTTATATTCTTGGCATGGTGTTGATCGGTTTTCTCGCTTACCGCTCAACAAAAAACTTTGATGACTATATCTTAGGCGGTCGCAGCCTTGGCAGTGTGGTGACCGCGCTGTCGGCGGGGGCCTCGGATATGAGTGGCTGGCTACTGATGGGATTGCCCGGAGCGATATTCCTCTCGGGAATTTCAGAAAGCTGGATTGCTATCGGGCTGACGATTGGCGCCTGGCTTAACTGGAAAATTGTTGCCGGACGCTTGCGGGTGCAAACCGAGCACCACGATAACGCACTGACGCTGCCGGACTTCTTTTCCAGCCGTTTTGAAGATAACAGCAAGTTACTGCGGGTGATTTCCGCCATGGTCATCCTGGTGTTCTTCACCATCTACTGCGCTTCCGGGATTGTCGCCGGTGCGCGTCTGTTTGAAAGCACCTTTGGCATGAGCTACGAAACCGCGCTCTGGGCCGGTGCCGCCGCCACCATTGCTTATACCTTTGTTGGCGGTTTTCTGGCGGTGAGCTGGACCGATACCGTGCAGGCCAGTCTGATGATTTTTGCCCTGATCCTGACGCCGGTGATGGTGATCTTCGCGGTTGGCGGCGTCAGCGATTCGCTGCAGGTGATTGAGGCGAAAAGCCTGGAGAACCTCGATATGCTGAAAGGGCTGAATTTCGTTGCGGTGATCTCCCTGCTGGGCTGGGGGCTGGGCTACTTTGGTCAGCCCCATATTCTGGCGCGGTTTATGGCGGCAGACTCCCATCGTTCAATCCGTACCGCACGTCGTATCGGTATGGCGTGGATGATCCTCTGCCTCGGCGGCGCGGTGGCGGTGGGCTTCTTTGGTATCGCTTACTTCCAGAATAACCCCGCTCAGGCGACGGGCGTCAGCGAAAACGGCGAGCGGGTGTTTATTGAACTGGCGCGAATTCTGTTTAATCCATGGATTGCCGGTATTCTGCTGTCGGCGATTCTGGCGGCGGTGATGTCGACGCTCAGCTGCCAGTTGCTGGTGTGCTCCAGCGCACTTACCGAAGATCTGTATAAAAGTTTTCTGCGCAAAAATGCCAGCCAGCGTGAGCTGGTGTGGGTTGGCCGTATGATGGTACTGCTGGTGGCGGTGATTGCCATTGCGCTGGCCGCCAATCCGGATAACCGCGTGCTGGGCCTGGTGAGCTATGCCTGGGCGGGCTTCGGCGCCGCCTTTGGTCCGGTGGTACTGTTCTCGGTGTGCTGGTCGCGGACCACCCGTAACGGTGCGCTGGCGGGGATGATTATTGGTGCGGTAACCGTGCTGGTGTGGAAGCAGTATGCCTGGCTGGATCTGTATGAAATTATCCCGGGCTTTATCTTCGCCAGTATAGCGATTGTGCTGGTCAGCCTGCTGGGTCAGGCGCCATCTCAGGCGGCGCAATTGCGTTTTGCGGCGGCAGAGGCGGAATTCAACGCCGACTAGTTTGTTACCGTTCGGTTACACGGCGGGTTTTATCCCGTCGCTAATGGCCCCGTATGGCGCGGGGCCATTTTTTTGCCGGAAGCCCTCGCAAATGCACAAAATACCCGGGCCGCCTCTTGTATTTTTACTGGCGATAATGATAATCGATATCGTTTTGATTTACGCTTCTTTACTTCCCGTTGACCTAAGTTTCACATTTGAGGTGTTCAGGCATGTTTGTTCCATTTCTTATTATGTTACGTGAAGGATTAGAGGCGGCGCTGATTGTTAGTCTGATTGCCAGCTACCTGAAACGTACCCAACGCGCGAAATGGTTTGGTGCCATGTGGATCGGGGTAGTTATCGCCGTGGCGCTCTGCCTGGCGGTGGGCGTATTTATCAATGAAACCACCGGTGAATTCCCGCAGAAACAGCAGGAACTGTTTGAAGGCATCGTGGCGGTGATTGCGGTCGCGATCCTCACCTATATGGTGTTCTGGATGCGCAGGGTGTCACGTAATGTGAAAGCCCAGCTGGAAGACGCCGTCGACCATGCCTTGCAGAAAGGTAATAACAATGGCTGGGCGCTGGTGCTGATGGTGTTTCTCGCCGTGGCGCGCGAAGGGCTGGAGTCGGTATTTTTCCTGCTGGCGGCTTTTCAGCAGGATCTGGGCATCGGGCCGCCAGCGGGGGCGATGCTTGGGCTGGCCGTGGCGGTGATTCTCGGCATGTTGCTCTACTGGGGCGGCGTGCGGCTTAATCTGGCGAAGTTTTTCAAATGGAGCAGCCTGTTTATTCTGTTTGTCGCCGCGGGTCTGGCGGCGGGCGCCATCCGCGCCTTTCATGAAGCTGGCCTGTGGAATCACTTCCAGGATATCGCCTTTGACCTGAGTAATTCACTCTCAACCCATACCCTGTTCGGCACGCTGCTGGAAGGTATTTTGGGTTATCAGGAAACGCCAACCGTCAGTGAAGTGGCGGTGTACTTTGTCTATCTGATTCCGGCGTTGCTGCTGTTCTTTATGCCGGCACGACCAACGGCTTCCGCAGTGAGAAGCTCGCGCTAAGCTGGGTAACAGCGCGTCCTGTGGCGCGCATTTAAACCAACTAAAAGGGAAAGTGTATGACTATTCGTTTTCGTCGCAAGGCGCTGTATGTCGCGCTGTTGGCGATTTCTGCCGCGTCTGGCGCCGTGCAGGCCGCTGATGTTCAACAGGTAAAAATTAGCGTTAACGACAAACAGTGTGAGCCGATGTCCCTGACGGTAAACGCCGGTAAAACCCAGTTTATTATCAAAAACGACAGCCAGAAAGGGCTGGAGTGGGAGATCCTGAAAGGGGTGATGGTGGTCGAGGAGCGCGAAAATATCGCCCCTGGTTTTACCCAGAAGATGACGGCTAATCTGGAAGCCGGTGAGTATGATATGACCTGCGGCCTGTTGAGTAATCCAAAAGGCAAGCTGATTGTGAAGGACAGCGGCGCGAAAGTGAATGACGGCAAGCCAGATGTGCTGCAGCTGGTCGGCCCGATTGCCGAATATAAAGTGTATGTCACGAAAGAGGTTGATCAGCTGGTGCTCGGAACCAAAGCCTTTACCGATGCGGTGAAAGCCGGAGATATAGCCAAAGCCAAAGCACTGTTTGCGCCAACCCGTCAGCATTATGAGCGTATTGAGCCGATTGCTGAGCTGTTCTCCGACCTGGATGGCAGCATTGATGCGCGTGAAGACGACTTCGAGAAGAAAGCGGAAGATCCTAACTTCACCGGTTTCCACCGCCTGGAGAAAGCGCTATTTGGCGATAACACCACCAAAGGTATGGATGAATTTGCTGACCGTCTGTATAAAGACACCCTGGATCTGCAAACCCGCATCAATGAGCTGGCATTCCCGCCGGGCAAAGTCGTGGGCGGTGCCGCCGGTCTGATTGAAGAAGTGGCCTCCAGCAAGATCTCCGGTGAAGAAGATCGTTACAGCCGTACCGATCTGTGGGACTTCCGCGCGAATGTCGATGGCGCGCAGAAAATTGTGAACCTGCTGCGTCCGTTGCTGGTGAAAGCCAACCCGGAGCTGCTGGCGAAAGTAGATGCCAACTTCAGGAAAGTGGACAGTATCCTTGATAAGTATCGTACCAAAGATGGTTATCAGTCCTACGATAAACTCACTACTGCCGATCGTAATGCGCTAAAAGGGCCGATCACTTCGCTGGCTGAAGATCTCTCTTTGTTGCGTGGTACTTTAGGCCTGGATTAAGCATAAATGGCAAAAGAGTATGATGCGACAATGCCGTCGCGTCGGCGATTATTGAAAGGCATGGGCATCCTTAGCGGTGCCCTCGCTGTCGGTGGCGGCTGTCCGATGGCCGCCGCCGCGGCGGAAGATAAATCCTTCTCCCCTGGCGCATTATCACCTGGTGCACGGATGGAGCAGCAGCCTTTTTACGGCCCTCACCAGGCGGGGATTGTTACCCCGCAACAGGCCGCGATGATGCTGGTGGCTTTTGATGTGCTGGCGGCGGATAAGAACGATCTGCAGCGGCTGTTTAGCTTGCTGACCCGTCGTATTGCGTTTTTAACCACCGGCGGTAAAGCGCCGCTGGTGACTAATCCGCAACTGCCGCCGA
Organism: Pantoea sp. B65; assembly: GCF_047308185.1. Lineage (NCBI taxonomy): Bacteria > Pseudomonadati > Pseudomonadota > Gammaproteobacteria > Enterobacterales > Erwiniaceae > Pantoea > Pantoea sp. B65. The sequence goes on along the minus strand of NZ_JAHXPU010000041.1, from coordinate 58,525 downwards.
TGGACTCCGGCATTCTTGGTGAAAATATCTATCCCGATAATCTTACTATCACCGTGTCTCTTGGATCTTCGTTGTTCGATGAGCGTTTTGGTTTGCAGCATTTGAAACCGCTGAAACTGCAAAGCATGACGCGTTTTCCGAATGACGCGCTGGATGCCAGCTTGTGTCACGGCGACCTGTTGCTGCAGATCTGCGCCAATACCAACGATACGGTGATCCATGCGCTGCGCGATATTATCAAGCATTCGCCGGATCTGCTGAGTGTGCGCTGGCGGCGGGAAGGTTTTATTTCCGACCATGCGGCGCGTAGTCGTGGTAAAGAGACACCGATTAACCTGCTGGGCTTTAAAGACGGTACCGCTAATCCGGATACCAGCAATGGCGCACTGATGGATAATATCCTGTGGGTGGGCGCCGGGCAGGGCGAACCGGCCTGGACGCTGGGCGGCAGTTATCAGGCGGTAAGGATTATTCAGTTTCGCGTCGAGTTCTGGGACCGTACTCCGCTGCGCGAGCAGCAGACCATCTTTGGTCGGGAAAAGCACAGCGGTGCGCCGCTGGGGATGCAGAATGAGCATGATGTGCCGGATTATAGTAAAGATCCGGATGGCAGTATGATCCCGCTGGATGCGCATATTCGTCTGGCTAACCCGCGTACGCAGGAAACCAGCAGCAGCCTGATGTTGCGCCGGGGTTATAGTTATTCGCTGGGCGTCTCTCATTCTGGTCAGCTGGAGATGGGCCTGTTATTTGTTTGCTACCAGCATGATTTAGAAAAAGGCTTCCTGACGGTGCAGAAGCGTTTAAATGGCGAAGCGCTGGAAGAGTATATCAAACCTGTCGGCGGCGGTTATTTTTTCGCCTTACCTGGGGTGGCTGACGATAAACATTATCTGGCACAAGCGTTACTTGAAGCCTGATACTTCCTCTGGCCGCCGCTTGCTGTCCGAAGCGGCGGCTGGTTTTTAGCCTAAATTTACCTTAATGTGCCTGCCGTCATTATTTGATACGAATTGCCTGCTTCACTCTCCTGCCTGCCAGAAATTAAAACTATTTGTTTTATAAAGAAAAAATTATTTAAGCTCTAATTACAATATTGTAATGGTGCTTTTTTCCTCGATGGGAAGTAAAAATAATGTTGCAATCTGGTGGAGGTTTGATGCACCTTAATCTTAGCGGTAGTCAGATATGTTCAGGTTTTACTATGGAGATCGCGAATGGAAAAAGCAGTATCAGGACAATTAGGTCTTAACGCGTATTTCATCGCTTTTCCTCGCGAGGGCATCTCTTCCTCAACAATATTTTCTTCTCTTTTCTGTTTCCACAGGCTCATTCAAACCGACAGGCGTTTTCCGGTGCGTAATACGCTTCGGCCTCTGTACGCACTTTTTCAATGGCTATTCAAGGCTTAAAAGGAAGCCACGACCTCTAAAGCGTTCACGTAATCGCTGCTCTGACTCAGAGAAGCGGGAAATGAAACCAACTGTAAGGTGCCACTATGGGAAGACAGAAAGCAGTGATCAAAGCTCGTCGTGAAGCAAAACGTGTGCTTCGTAGCGATTCACGCAGTCACCGTCAGCGTGAAGAAGAATCGGTCACCTCGCTGGTGCAGATGGGTGGGCTGGATTCTATCGGCATGGCGCGTGATACGCGCGACCATTCCCCGATCGAAGCCAGAAATGAAGCTCAGGCGCACTATCTCAATGCCATAGAAAAGAAACAACTGATCTTCGCTACCGGCGAAGCCGGCTGCGGTAAAACCTGGATCAGTGCCGCCAAAGCGGCTGAGGCCCTGATACATAAGGATGTTGACAGGATTATTGTTACGCGCCCGGTATTACAAGCGGATGAGGATTTGGGATTCCTGCCCGGGGATATCTCTGAGAAGTTCGCCCCCTATTTCCGGCCAGTGTATGACGTTCTGGTTAAACGTCTGGGTTCTTCCTTTATGCAGTACTGCCTGCGACCTGAAATCGGTAAGGTCGAAATCGCGCCCTTTGCTTATATGCGCGGACGCACCTTTGAAAACGCCGTGGTGATCCTTGATGAGGCGCAAAATGTCACCGCCGCCCAGATGAAGATGTTTCTGACCCGCCTTGGTGAAAACGTGACGGTCATTGTCAACGGTGATATTACCCAGTGTGATTTGCCGTCCCATGTGCAGTCGGGCCTCAGCGATGCCTTAGCGCGCTTCGAGGAAGACGAGATGATTGGTATCGTACGTTTTGGTAAAGATGACTGTGTGCGCTCGATGCTCTGTCAGCGCACGCTACATGCTTATAGTTAGTTGAGTTAGTCTGTAGCCGCAAGCCCGGACGTAAGTCCGGGCTTTTTTATGTTTCCGGCCAGGGCGGCATAAATGCCGCCCCTACGAAAGAATATCGCTCCCTGGTGTAGGGGAGCCATTAATGGCTCCCCTACACCAGGGAGCCATTAATGGCTCCCGTCCCGATGGTTTGCACCTTAGCTACGGGACCAATATCGTTCGGGGAATATAAAAAACAAAAAAGCCCGAACCTGAGTTCGAGCTCTTATGCAGAATGTGGCGGTGAGAGAGGTATCACTCGGCACATCCATGTGCCTCGCCCTGCGGGCAGCCTGCGGCTGTGCAAAACGGCAATCCTGCCGTTTTGTCGAACCCCCGAGGTCGAGGGTTCTCACCCCTCTCTCGTTCGGGGAATATAAAAACAAAAAAGCCCGAACCTGAGTTCGAGCTCTTATGCAGAATGTGGCGGTGAGAGAGGGGTTCGAACCCTCGATACGTTGCCGTATACACACTTTCCAGGCGTGCTCCTTCAGCCACTCGGACACCTCACCGTATTTTTTCGCGTTATCCTCCGTAGAGGGCAACGGGGCGCTACTATAGGGAGTCGGCGCGGTACGGTCAAGCAGATTTTTTCCCTTTTGTTATATTCGGTTAAGGCGTAACCATTCACCTTTTTTAATCCGTACTGTTCTGCTGGCATACCACCTGATTAGCCTGTTGCGCAGGCAGGTGGCGTTTGTCGACTATCCATTAGTCATATTCGTTTTTTCATATATGTTGTTGACAGTATCGCCACCGCAGTTAACATAGTGCCAGAATTAAGGAGTGACCATGAGCCCGTTAAGTCCGCTGCAACTGTTCAAGTATCTGTCCGATGAGACCCGACTCAATATGGTGCTGCTGCTGCGTGCCACCGGCGAGCTGTGTGTCTGTGATATCGCGGCGGCGTTGCAGCTTCCTCAGCCTAAAATATCCCGTCACCTTGCCATGCTCAGGGAAGGCGGGGTGTTAGTTGATCGCCGCCAGGGTAAGTGGATCTATTACCAGCTCTCTGCACATCTGCCTGCCTGGGCCGCCACACTGATTGAACAAACCTGGCAAAGTCAGTCTGAACAGGTCGCCACGCTGATTAAAGTACTGCATGACTGCTGTTGCGCCAGCGGCGGAAAATCCGTCTGTTGATAAAAAATTTAACTAAACATATTCGAAAATTCATATGTGTAAGGAGGCGGTAATGTGGATGGCTGTGGCAATCTTTGTTCTGACGCTGGTGTTAGTGATCTGGCAACCACGCGGGTTAAATATCGGCTGGAGCGCGATGATCGGCGCTGGCCTGGCGCTGCTGAGCGGTGTGGTGCAGCCCGCAGATATTCCGCAGGTGTGGCAGATTGTCTGGAACGCCACCGCAACCTTTATCGCAGTGATTATTATCAGTCTGCTGCTTGATGAGTCGGGATTTTTTGAATGGGCGGCGCTGCATGTCGCGCGTTGGGGGAAAGGCCATGGCCGGCTGTTATTTAGCTGGATTATTCTGCTGGGAGCGGCGGTTGCGGCACTGTTTGCCAATGATGGCGCCGCGCTGATTTTAACACCGATTGTGATCGCCATGCTGCTGGCATTAGGCTACAGCCGTGGCGCCACGCTGGCTTTTGTGATGGCGGCAGGGTTTATCGCCGATGCCTCCAGCCTGCCGCTGGTGGTGTCGAACCTGGTCAATATTGTTTCGGCAGACTTTTTCCGGCTGGGTTTTAACGACTATGCCGCGGTGATGATCCCGGTGGACCTGGTGACGATTATTGCGACGCTGGCAGTGCTGCATCTGTTCTTTGCTAAATCGATTCCACTGCGCTATCAGCCAGAGAAGCTGAAAGCGCCACAGCTGGCAATCCGTGATGCGCGAACCTTTAAAGCCGGCTGGTGGGTACTGATTTTGCTACTGGTCGGTTTTTTCGCGCTGGAGCCGCTTGGCGTACCGGTTAGCCTGGTGGCTGCCGTCGCCGCGCTGATTTTGCTGACGGTGGCGCGTCAGGGTAAAGTGATCAATACGGCAAAAGTTCTGCGTGAAGCTCCCTGGCAAATCGTGGTGTTCTCTTTAGGGATGTATCTGGTGGTCTACGGGCTGCGCAATGCCGGCCTGACTGACTATCTTGCCACGGTACTTAATCGTCTGGCCGGGCAGGGGTTATGGGTCGCCACGCTGGGAACCGGTTTCCTGAGTGCGCTGCTCTCGTCGATAATGAACAATATGCCGACGGTACTGATTGGCGCGCTCTCTATTGATGCCAGCCAGGCAAGCGGGGTGGTGAAACAGGCGATGATCTATGCCAATGTAATTGGCTGCGATCTGGGGCCGAAGATCACGCCGATTGGCAGCCTGGCGACGCTGCTCTGGCTGCATGTGCTGGCGCAAAAAAACATCTCGGTTTCATGGGGCTACTATTTCCGGGTCGGCATTGTGATAACCGTGCCGGTACTGTTTATCACGCTGCTGGCGCTGGCTATCCGCCTGTCGGTAACGGCATAACCCTCTCGCAGGAGTCTCTAATGAGCGATATCACTATTTATCACAATCCCGACTGCGGCACCTCGCGTAATACGCTGGCGCTGATCCGTAATAGCGGCGTTGAGCCGACGATAGTTCTCTATCTGCAAAACCCGCCTTCACGGCAGCAGCTGACTGAGCTGATTGCCGCCATGGGGATCAGCGTACGTGCTTTGCTGCGGACTAATGTGGAACCTTATCAGCAACTCGGGCTGGCAGAAGACCGTTTCAGCGATGCGCAATTGATCGATCTGATGCTGGCGCAGCCAATACTGATGAACCGACCGGTGGTGGTAACGCCACTTGGCACCAGACTGTGTCGTCCTTCGGAAGTGGTGCTGGAGATTCTGCCCGCGCCACAACAGGGCGCGTTCAGTAAAGAGGATGGTGAAGCGCTAATCGATGCGCGGGGGCAGCGGATCGACGTGGCGGGTAAACCCTGAGTGCTCTGCACGATATAACCGCGCAGAGCACTGCGCGGCGGGGGGTTACTGCTTCAGGGACTTCACCCGATTAGCATAGCTCTTGCGCAGCTTCTGCAATTTCGGTGGAATGACCGCCATACAGTAGCCATTCTGCTGGCCGCGACCACTCCAGTAATCCTGATGGTAGTTTTCCGCCGGATACCATTCACCGCTTTCGATGGTGGTTACCACCGGCTGTTGATGGTCCTGCTGCGCGCGCTGAATCGCGGCCTCCGCTTCCTGGCGCTGGGCATCGCTGGTCGGGAAAATCGCCGAGCGATACTGGGTACCAATATCGTTACCCTGACGATTCAGCTGTGTCGGATCATGGGTGGCAAAGCTGATATCCAGCAGGTCGCCATAACTCAGCTGTTGCGGATTGAAACCGATGCGGATGCCTTCCGCATGGCCGGTTTTTCCGCTGCAGACTTCTTCATAGGTTGGATTGACGGTGTGGCCACCGATATAACCGCTTTCCACGGTTTCCACACCGATCACATCTTTAAATACCGCTTCGGTACACCAGAAACAGCCACCGGCAATAATTGCGTATTCACTCGCCATGGTAAAACTCCTGCCTGTTAATTTATATCCTGATGGCTTCAGGATAAGTGGTTTGCCAGTTGTCTTATCTTATTGTAGTCACAACTGTAAGCCGACAACCAGCGCACGGGGTGCGATCAGGCAAACCAGAACCATGCATCGGTAATCAGCTGGTTTTCTACGGCAAAGATCGCGATGCTTTCGATGGGTTGTTCATTGATGCCATAAATCAGTTCGTGATCGAAAACTTTATTGCCAAGTACCGTACGTGATAACACTTCGGCACGCAGTGCCGGATTATTAAAGCGATGGTTGGCGTAGAACTCGCGCAGTGCGGCTTTGCCCGTCGACGAGGGGGCATCCGCTGGCATCCGCCAGGCGGTGAAGTCCTCACTAAAGCAGGCGAGAAACGCCTCCAGATCGTGGGCGTTATAGGCTATGAACTGCTTCTCTACCGGTGTAATCACAGACATCTTCAACGCTTCTCCCAGATAATTTTATCGATAAATCAACCCATTATTTACCTACTGGCTGACGCGTGTCCAGGCCAGCCAGCAGCTTTATCATTCCGCGGCTCAGCGGCTTATCCTGACGCATCACGCTACCGAGGGTGCGCGTCAGTGGCGGATGCAGCGAATGCACCGACAATCCCTGACGTTGTGTCGCCGTGCTCACCGCCATGCGCGGGACGATGCTGTAACCCAGACCGGCAATCACCATCTGTTTAATCGCTTCAATATTACCCAGTTCCATCACCGGTTTCACGCGGTGGCCCGACTGTGCAAACCACTGATCGATTAACGCGCGGGTACCGCTGCCGGACTCAAAAATAATTACCGGCAGCGGGTGCAGGTGGTCCGCATCAGGGGCGGCACAACTGCTGGTGTCGCTCTGTGCAAAGATCGCCACCAGTTCATCCTGCATCAGTGGGGCAATCGCCACGTTTTTACCCGTTGCCGGCAGCGTGACCAGACCGATATCCACGCGATTGTCTTCAACGGCGCTCACCATCTGCCGGGTATTGCCGGTGGTAACCGCAATGGTCAGTAGCGGATAATCATGATGCAACTGGCGCAAAATCGCTGGCAGCAGATGAATACAGGCCGTGGCGCCGGTACCGATGGTAATAGTGCCGCTAATTTCCTGCGCATGGCTGGCAACCGACTGCCTGGCTGAGGCGATCGCCAGCTCAATATTTTCGCTATGTTCCAGCAGCGACTGACCGGCGGCAGTCGCTTTAATCCCTTTGCCTGTACGCTCCACCAGCCGGGCCTGGAAATAGTGCTCAAGCTGTCTGACCTGCAAACTCACCGCCGGTTGTGACAGCGCGAGTTGCTGCGCCGCGGCAGAAAAGCTGCCTCTGGCAATCACCAGCCTGAAGGTCGCCAGCTGTTCAAGGTTCAGCATTGCCATCAATTAACTCTTCCTTATACTCTTGATAAGTTTTAGCCGCTAAGACTCTGCCCCTGACTGGGTTAACCTCAGGACCGGTCAAACTACCGGGAAAATAACACCGTGAATATTATCGATGCCAGTGAACGCCATATTTCTGCCATTCAGGCCATTTATGCCCATCATGTCAAGACCGGGCTGGGCAGCTTTGAAACACAACCGCCCTCTGCGGAAGAGATCGCCAGCCGGATGGCGAAAGTGCGTCAGCAAGGGTTAATCTGGCTGGTGGCGGAAACAGACAACGGTGTGATGGGATATTGTTATCTGTCATTTTACCGTCCGCGCCATGCCTATCGTTACACACTGGAAGATTCGGTGTATATCGATCCTGACTATCAGGGACGCGGCGTGGGGAAGGCGTTATTGCGGCATGCGCTGGACTGGGCGCAGCAGCAGGGCTATCGCCAGATGATTGCCAATGTCGGCAACAGCGAAAATCACGGCTCACTGGGGTTACACCGCGCGCTGGGCTTCAGTGTGTGCGGCACGTTACGTTCGGTTGGCCTGAAGCACGGCCAGTGGCTGGATACGGTAATGCTGCAGCGCGCGCTGGGTGAAGGCGACAGCACACTGCCGGAGAATGCTGACGCGCTTAGCCGCTGACCTACAGCATGCCGGGGCGAAAGTCGGCGCTTTTATCCAGCAAGGTTGCGCCGGAAACATTGAAAATCCCGGCGCCGGTATAGTGCAGGGTTTGCGGATATTCCGGCTGGCGCCGGATATGGGCTTTTACCACTTCAAAAATAAAGAAGTTGTACTCCTCCACCAGCGCATCATCGTATAGCCGACATTCAAAGTTAGCGACACACTCGTCAATTAACGGCGCCTGTACGTTGCTGGCCGCGCGCGGCGTCAGGTTATTCGCCCTGAACTTATCGACCTGCGTGCCGCTGCTATTGCCGATAGCCACCACCTGATCGATCATATCCGCCGTCGGCAGATTAATCACACACTCACCGCTGGCGCGAATCAACTGATGGCTGTGGTTGATGGCGGAAATCATGCAGCCAACCAGCGACGGTGAAAATTCCATAATGGTGTGCCAGCCAAGGGTCATAATATCGTGCTCATCCTGCCACTGCGACGAGATCAGCACTATCGGGCCGGGTTCCAGATACTTTCTGACATTTTCTGGTGGAAAATCGATTTTTGCATCGCCGGTACTCATAGTGGCTCCTCCGGATTGCTCAGGTAAGCCTTAAGTGTGATAAACCTGTGGGAAATTGCCAGTAATGGCCGGCTTATATTCCGCACCGCCACTTTGCGTCAGCCGGTGAGGTCCAGCACACTTGCCTGCAGAGCGGGATTGACGTCATGATGTCGTTTCCCCCAACTGATAAGGATAGCGGATGGCTACGCCAGAGCTCGTGACTGACCGACTGATTTTACTCCCTTTAACGCCAGAGGATGCTGAGCAGATGCAGCAGATATTTCCGCGCTGGGAAATTGTCCGCCATCTGGCCGCCACGGTTCCCTGGCCGTTTCCTGATAACGGTGCGCAACGTTACGTCAATCAGGTGGCGCTACCGGCGGTAGCGGCGGGAACGGCCTGGTTCTGGTCAATCCGGCGTCAGGCGGATCCGGCGGTAATGATTGGTTTGATCTGTCTGTCTGATGATGCTGACAATAATCGCGGATTCTGGCTGGTACCGGAATGGCAGCGCCAGGGTTTGATGACGGAAGCCAGCCGGGCGGTTACCGATTTCTGGTTTAACACGCTGCAGCGCCCGCGGCTAAGGGCGCCGAAAGCCAGTGAGAATGACGGCTCAAGAAAGATCTCAACCAACAGCGGGATGCGGCTGTTTAGCCGCGGCAAAAAACAGTATGTCGCCGGGCTGCTGGATTCCGAGGTCTGGGAGATTACGCGCGAGGAGTGGCTGGCGCAGCAGAACCGTTCTGCGACTAACTAAATCTCCTGTGCAATCAGGCGGCTAGCGGGGTTCCGAAAAAATCCAGTTGTCACTGCCAGTGTGAATGATAATACTGTATATATATACAGATAATTTGCAGGGCAGTACGATGAATTTTTTACCCACCGCCGATATGCCGCAGCTTTTTCACCTGCCGCTGTTTCTGGAAAAAGTTGCCTGCGGTTTCCCGTCACCGGCGCAGGATTATGTCGAAAAACGTATCGATCTGAATGAGCTTTGCATCCGGCATCCCAGCGCCACCTATTTTGTCAAAGTGTCCGGTGACTCGATGATTGAAGCCGGTATCAGTGACGGCGATATGCTGGTGGTCGACAGCGCGCTGACCGCCTGGCATGGCTGTATTGTGGTGGCGGCAGTGGCAGGGGAGTTTACGGTAAAAAAGCTGTTGCTGAAGCCGCAGATCCAGTTAATGCCGATGAACCCGGCGTATGCGCCGATTATACCCGGCGCGGAAGAGCAGCTGGATGTGTTTGGCGTAGTGACGTTTGTGATTAAAAATACCGCTTAAGCGTAGTCACCGTCCGCGAACCTTTTCCCGTTGCGCACTCGATAGCTCACCGACAATCGATCTGAGTCGCGCCTATGAAGTATCAGCGTGAGCACCACGCTCAACCCGGCGCCTGCGCTTCCGATCGATAAGTTGCCGCCAGCGGCTGATTAGTGATACTGTATGCATATACAGTACTATATTTATACCGGGAACCCACAATAACCATGTATGCGCTGGTGGATGTTAACAGCTTCTATGCTTCCTGCGAGACGGTGTTTCGCCCGGATTTACGCGGTAAGCCGGTGGTGGTGCTGAGTAATAACGACGGCTGTGTGATTGCGCGCAGTGCGGAAGCGAAAGCGCTGGGGATCACCATGACCGCGCCTTATTTCAAACAGAAAGCGTTGTTTCAGCGTCATCAGGTCCATGTTTTCAGTTCCAATTACGCGTTGTATGCCGATATGAGCCAGCGGGTGATGACGATTCTGGAAGAGATGGCGCCGCTGGTGGAAGTCTATTCGATTGATGAGGCGTTCCTGAATCTGCACGGCGTCAGTCACTGTATGTCGCTGGCAGAGTTTGGTCAGCAGGTGCAGCAACGTATCTGGCGTGAAACCCATCTGCGGGTTGGCGTCGGCATTGCACCGACCAAGACTCTGGCCAAGCTGGCGAATCATGCCGCCAAGCTGTGGACCAAAACCGATGGCGTGCTGGATCTGTCGAATATCGATCGCCAGCGCAAGCTACTCAGTCTGGTCGATGTCGGCGATGTCTGGGGCGTCGGACGGCGCATCAGTAAAAAACTCCAGCTGCTGGGTATTGAAAGCGCGCTGCATCTGGCGGATGCGGCGCCGTGGTTTATCCGCAAAAACTTTAATGTGGTGCTGGAACGTACTGTGCGGGAGTTACGCGGCGAGTCCTGTCTCGAAACCGAGGAGTTCCCGCCCACCAGGCAGCAAATTCTCTGTAGCCGTTCTTTTAGCAGCCGCATCACTGACTATGCCGATATGCGTGAGGCGGTATGCGCCTATGCGGAGCGCGCCGCCGAAAAGCTGCGCGGCGAGCATCAGTATTGCCAGCAGATCTCGGTATTTTTGCGCACCAGTCCTCACGCCAGCGGAGAAACTTTTTATGGTAATCAGGCCAGCGGCAAGCTGCTGACGCCAACCAATGATACGCGCGATATTATCCGCATGGCCGTTGGCTGCCTTGATCGTATCTGGATCGATGGCCATCGCTATATGAAAGCCGGCGTGATGCTGGGGGACTTTTTCAGCCAGGGGGTGGCGCAGCTGAATCTGTTTGATGACTATCCGCCCCGTGCCGGTCAGGCGGCATTAATGCAGGTTATCGATGGCCTGAATCAGTCGGGAAGAGGGACCATATGGTTTGCCGGACAGGGGGTTCAGCGCGGCTGGGCGATGAAACGGGAGATGCTCTCCCCGGCCTACACCACCCGTTATGCCGATTTGCCGGTGGTGAAGTCATGAATAGTCATGCGTTTAGCGTTCCAGCCGTTCCTGCAGAAATTCAATAAAGCGCTGTGTTTTCGCCGGCAGCAGACGGCTTTCGGTAACGGCACAGACCGGGACCGATTCACCCTGCCATGCCGGAAGCACCGGACGTAACCGGCCACTGGCAAGGTCATCCGCCACCACCTCTTCCGGCAGCAGGACGATCCCCATATCCTGGATCGCCAGACTGCGGATCATACCGACACTGTTGATCACAAACCGGCTGCTGACCTCTACGGCGCTGGTTTGGGTTGGCGTATGCAGTTTCCAGTGAGTGGTTTTAAGTACCGTCAGACACTGATGCTGCGCCAGATCGGCGGGTTGCAGCGGCTTCCCGGCGCTGGCCAGATAACCTGGTGAAGCATAAAGAAACGCGGGTAGTCGTGCCAGAGTACGGGTAATCAGCTGCGAGTCCGGTGATTCGCCGATGCGAATGGCCACATCGAAAGGTTCACTGATCAGATCGACCCGCCGGGGCGTCAGGTCAAAATCGAAGGTGATCGCCGGGTAACGCCGGGCGAATTCGGCAATCAGCGGCGCCAGCCAGGTGACGGCGAAATCAACGGGAAATGAAGCGCGCAGCACACCGGCAGGCTGGGCAAGCATCTCTCCCAGCTGCTCATGCGCCAGTTTTGCCTCATCAACAATATGCCGGCAGCGCTCAAAATAGAGCCGTCCGGCTTCGGTTAGCACAATCTTGCGCGTGGTGCGGTGCAGCAGGCGCAGGCCAATCGCCTTTTCCAGTGCGCTGATGCGGCGTGACAGCGTCGAGTTGGGTATGCCGGTGGCATCGGCCGCGCGCCGAAAACTCATCACCTTCACTACCTCAACAAACAGCGCCATATCATCCAGCAATGCCATGATGATTATCCCATTAATGGATTAATTATTTCCATTATTGCATATTTATCCTGAATTTAAACTGGGCCATGATGCTTGCAGACCACATCACCTGTTTCCTGCCAGCTACTTAAGGAGCGCACTATGAGCCCGTTATTCACTTCTGTCCCTGTCGGACGTTACAATTTAGCCAATCGCCTGGTTATGGCGCCGATGACCCGCAGCCGCGCTGAGTACGATGGCACGCCGGGAGAACTGGCCGCTGAATATTATGCTCAGCGTGCCAGCATCGGGCTGATCGTCAGTGAAGGCACTCAGCCTTCAGATGACGGTCAGGGCTATCTGACCACGCCGGGTATCTATACTGATGCCCACGTGGCTGGCTGGAAAAAGATCACTTCTGCGGTACATCAGCAGGGCGGACGCATTTTTATTCAGCTGATGCATGCCGGGCGAATGTCGCATCCTGATAATACGCCGCATCATCGGCAGGGTGTCGCACCGTCGGCGATTGCCCCGGGAGCGCCGATGTTCACCGCCACCGGTATGCAGCCGATCCCGGTTCCGCGCGCGCTGACGCATGCCGAAATACAGCAGACCGTGGCTGATTTTCGTTTTGCCGCCCGGCGCGCGATAGAAGCGGGCGCTGATGGCGTTGAAATTCACGGCGCAAACGCCTATCTGATCCATCAGTTTATCGCCCCAAGCGCCAACACCCGCAGCGATGAGTACGGCGGGTCGCTGGAAAACCGTGCGCGCTTTGCCATTGAAGTGGCCAGCGCTATCGCTGACGAGATCGGCGCAGACCGCACCGCCATCCGTCTCTCTCCCGGCATGGCGATGTGGGGGATTGATGAAGGTAGCGAAGGCGCGGATCTCTATCGTTATCTGGTGGCGGAGCTCAACAAACTGGGGCTGGCATATCTGCATATTATGCACCAGGACAATGAACCGTTGCTGCACGACATCCGCCAGCAGTGGCAGCATCCGCTGATCCTGAATCGTCCGGGGCGTTCGCGCCAGCAGATTGGCGCCGATCTGGCAACCGGCCTGGCTGAGCTGGAAGCCTATGGCCAGATGGTGCTGGCGAATCCGGATTTTGTTACCCGCCTGCAGACCGGTGCCGGATTGAATGAGGCCGACCGCAATACTTTCTTTGGCGGCAACGCCCAGGGCTACACTGACTATCCGGCGTTAACCGCAGGCTGAAGTGACGAATAGTTTTAGGCGCGGATAATCAGGTTATGATAAGACGGATGGCTTAAGCACACTTTCGCGGGAGACCAACCGGATCATCATGGCTGAATTTAGTGGCATTACCCAGCGTGGCCTGACTTTCTTGCAACAGCTGGGTCAGAACAATAATAAGCAGTGGTTTGAGGAGCATCGCGCTATCTATGACGAAGAGTTGCTAAAACCGGTGCGTCAGCTGGTCGGCGATTTAGCGCAGGATATGCTGGTGATTGATGAGTTGTTTGAAGTGCGTCCGGCAATCGGCAAAACGATTTCGCGTATGCACCGCGATACGCGCTTTTCCCATGATAAGTCGCTGTATCGCAGCAATATCTGGCTGACCTTCAAACGATCACGCAATAACTGGACGGATGCCCCGACCTACTTTTTTGAGTTTGGCCCCGACTGGTGGCGTTACGGACTGGGCTACTATAGCGCCTCGCGTCTCACCATGAATCTGTTCAGAGAGCGGGTGACGCAGGAGCCCGCTGCTTTCCTCGCCATGGCGGACGCCATCCCGGCGAATTTCGCGCTGGACGGGGAAAGCTATAAGCGTGAGCTGGTGAAGGGGATGCAGCCGGAGCTGGCGCGGTGGTATAACAAAAAATCCTGGGCATTAATCAGCGAACAGCGTGAGATGGATTTGCTGTTTTCTCCGCAGCTGGTGGCGGTACTGGCCCGCGGTTTCCAGCGTCTGGCGCCGCTGTATGATTTTCTGATGCAGATAGAAGGGCAAAAACGAATGGCATCGCGCTGAAACCTGATCGTGCCGGCCTCACCGACGCCGCGGGAACGTTTAATCGCTCCCGCGGGCGGCTGCAGATCGCCGACGCGGGTCAGAATGACATCGTCATCCCCGCGTAGTAAGCCCGGCCGGATTCATTGTAGGTCGAGGCGCCTTCATTCTCACGATACAGGCGCTTATCAAACAGATTGCTGATACCGGCATTGAGGCGAAGATTTTTAATCACCTCGTAATTCGCCCCGATGCCCACTACGGAATAAGCCCCCAGCTGGTTAGTGGCCAGCGCGCCCACTTCATTACGGATTTCCGCATATTCACGCGGTTTCTGCCGTCCGTACAACGTCCAGTTGAGTTGGGTCGATAGCTTATCAGTGACCTGATAATCCAGCATGGTGTTAACCGTGTATTGCGGGATCACGGATAGCGGATTACCGCTGTCCTTATTCTCGGAGGTGATCATATAGGTGGCATTGGTACGCCAGTTAAGCTGATCTTTAACCAGCGGAATGACCAGATTTGCTTCAAGTCCTTCCACTAATGCCTTGCCGCCATTTTCCCAGCGCAGGATGTTATAACCGTTGGAAGCATAGCCAACCAGCCCGGTGCCTGACACGATTTTATTTTGGTAATCGTTACGGAAGTAAGTGATACCGGCATTAAATCCCTGCTGATTAAATTCGAGACCGATCTCTTTGTTGATACTGATTTCCGGGTCCAGATTGCTGTTGCCCATCAGGTAGCAACTTCCCGCCGCGATATTCTCCGGGCATCCGTTACCGCGGGTTGCCAGCAGATAGCCGTCGCTGGACTGATAAAGGTTCGGCGCCTTAAATACCCGGGCAATACCCGCTTTCAGTTTGAAATGCTCCCCCAATTCCTGCGACATATTCAGCGCCGGACTCCAGTTACTGCCGAACTGGCTGTGGTAATCAAAACGCAGCCCGGGGATCAGGTGGGTACCGGCTCTGGCTTCAATATTATCTTCAATATAGAGGGCGCTAAGTTCTGCGCTGTTTTTGGCGCTGCGACCGGCAGGATCGCCGGAAATATTACCGATGGTCACGCCACTGGCATCGGTAACCTGCATCGAAGCCGGGTCGTTAAGTTGTTCATGATTCCATTCGCTCCCGAGGGTAATGGTCTGCTCTAACCCCTTATCCAGCGGAATATTCACTTCACCTGAGGTTCTGAGATTCTGCAGACGACTGGTGTTGTACTGATCGCTATTAATCATCCCTTCAACACGTCCGGTAGAACCCTCCTGCAGGCGGGTATTATTGGTTTTCTCGTACCAGACCCCGACGCGTGACTGACCCCAATCCCAGATACCATTATGGGTTATGCCATAAGACTGACGATACATGCGGTTGGTTTCTTGTCCGTATAAGGTTTCCACCAGGCCATTGGGACTCAGGTTAGCATTACTGTATTGCGTATCACCGGCATAAATATTGCCCTGACGGCTGTAGCTCATATCGAAGTCGACAATCTGTGTGGGAGTGACCTTCCAGGAGAGCAGGGCATTGATATCTTTATTACGCACCCCTTCATTGCCCGCCGCATAGGAACCATTCTGCGCGGTATTGATATCCGCGGCATCGGCGTCGGTTTTATTGATATTGCCATACAGGCGCATGGTCAGCACTTCTCCGACCAGCGGGCCGTTCAGACTGAAATTAGCGCGTCGGGTCGCCCCCTCCTGGTCATCTTCCGGCTGATTAGTAAACAGCGAAAAAGTGCCGTGCCAGTCATTGGTCGGACGTTTGGTAATAATATTAATCACCCCGCCAGCGGCGCCGGAACCATAGCGCGCGGCGGCCGGGCCGCGCAGCACTTCAATCCGTTCCACCATTTCCGCAGGGACCCAGTTGGTATCGCCACGGGTGTCGCGTTCGCCACGCCAGCTGTAGCGCACCGAGTTGCGCGACAGGGTAGGGACGCCATCAATCAGGATCAGGGTGTTCTCCGGTCCCATACCACGAATATCTATCTGGCGATTGTTGCCACGGCTGCCGCTGGCGCTGTTGCCCGTCAGGTTGACCCCAGGCATTTTCCTGATGATATCCGAGAGATCATTGACCGGCGGCTCTTTGGCGATATCTTGCGCCGTGATTACCGACACCCCGGGTTGCTGCTTAAGTTGTTCCTCCGCGCGAACCTGAACCACCATCTCTGCCTGCTCTTCCGTCACCTCTGCAGCGGCATAGCCGCTACCCACTAACCCGGTGAGGAAGATTGCAAAAGGTTTCATATTGAAAGGCGTTGTGTAAATCACGGCGATTGTCCTTGATATTGTATGTAAATATTATGGAATAATTATGATAACGATAATTATTTTCATTTACATGCAATAGCAGAAACCTTCACACAATCTCCATGGTTGTACGAAAAACAGGCGGAAAGGTAAGTCTCTTAACGTTAACTTAATGAAATACAGCAGGTTAAATGTAAAGTTTTCTTTAGCAGGAGTAATGACAGAGATTGAATTTCTATTGTCTGCGTCCACGCAAGCGGGAACCCGCTGATTGGCGGTGTTTATTCTGCAAGGCGTTGGCGTATGATTGTGACAATTGGTAATAAGAATTATTAGTGTTTCAATTCGTGATTGCAGCAATTGACTTTTCAGGAGAGAAAATGAAATTACGTTTAGCGTTAACTTCGTCGCTGGTGGCTGCGACTTTTATTATCGGCGGTTGCGGCGCGGCAGCGGCTGAGGATAACAAAACGGCCGGTATCAGTATTGAACACGCACAGGGAACCACCCGGGTGCCGGTCAATCCGCGGCAGGTGATTATTCTCAACCCGGCAACGCTGGATATCGCCGATGCATTACAGATCCCGGTGG
Source organism: Pantoea sp. B65 (assembly GCF_047308185.1). NCBI lineage: Bacteria > Pseudomonadati > Pseudomonadota > Gammaproteobacteria > Enterobacterales > Erwiniaceae > Pantoea > Pantoea sp. B65. The sequence continues at coordinate 41,660 of NZ_JAHXPU010000041.1, read as the reverse complement.
CCGGCGTACCACAGACCAGTACTCATCTGCCGCCTTTCCTGGCGAAGTATCAGGGAAAACCCTACCTGAATGCCGGAACCCTGTTTGAGCCTGACTATGAAGCGCTGAGCAACGCGAAACCTGATTTAATTATTGCCGGTGGTCGCGCGCATGATGCCTATGACAAGCTGAGTGAGATTGCGCCGACCATCGCGCTTGATATTGATAACCAGCATTTTGTCGAGAGTCTGTCACAGCGTACCGAACAGCTGGCGGCCATTTTTGGTAAACAGCCGCAGGCGAAAACCCTGCTGGATGGCTTCAGGCAGAAAATCGCCGCGCTTAAAGTGAAATCCGCTGATGCGGGTACGGCGATGGTGCTGATGATCAGCGGCGGTAAAATGTCGGCCTATACGCCAGGTTCGCGCTTTGGCTTTGTATTTGACGTGCTGGGTTTTAAACCGGCCGCCAGCTTTGCGCAAACCGGTCGCCACGGTAATGTCGTCTCTTCCGAATTTATTCTGCAGACCAATCCGCAGTGGCTGTTTGTGCTCGACCGCGATAATGCCATTGGCCGCAAAGAAGGGCAGTCCGCACAGCAGGTGCTGGATAACCCGTTGATCCGTAAAACCGCCGCATGGCAGAATAAACATATTGTTTATCTCGACTCCGCTTCGCTGTATATCGCCGGTGGGCTGCAAAGCTATAGCCAGCTGATGGATAACATCAGCAGTACGCTGGATCAGCAGAAAAAACCGTAACCTGCCGCAATGAAAAGCTTCTATTTTATTACCGGCCTGGCACTGCTGCTGGGCCTGATGATCGTGAGTCTGGGGATTGGGGTGGGGAATCTCACCCTGCACGGTTTCTGGTCCGATGCGGAAATGCGCGATATTTTTCTCATCAGCCGCGTGCCACGAACGCTGGCGCTGGTACTGGCCGGGAGTGCGATGAGCGTCGCCGGGCTGATTATGCAGATGCTGACGCAGAATCGTTTTGTGGAACCTTCGATTGCCGGCACCACCCAGTCCGCCAGCCTCGGCCTGCTGCTGGTGATGGTGTTTAGCCCGTCGGCGTCGGTACTGGTCAAAATGGTGGTGGCGACGTTGTTCGCTCTTGGCGGCACGGCGCTGTTTATGCTGCTGTTGCAACGTATGCGGATCAAGTCCGCGCTGATGGTGCCGCTGACCGGTATTATGCTCGGCGCGGTATTTAGCGCGGTCACGACCTTTCTGGCAATGGAATTTGATCTGCTGCAATCGCTGGGCAGCTGGGAGTCGGGGGATTTTTCCGGGATATTGCAGGGGCGCTATGAACTGCTGTGGATTGTCGGCGCGCTGACGTTACTGGCGATGCTGATTGCCGACCGTTTTACCGTTGCCGGGCTGGGACGCGATGTCGCCGTCAATGTGGGAATTCATTATCAGCGGGTCATGCTGACCGGTATGGCGATGATTGCGGTGATCTGTGGCGTGGTGGTGGTAGTGGTGGGCGTGCTGCCGTTTCTCGGATTAATTGTGCCGAATATAGTCAGTATGGCGATGGGTGACAACCTGCGGCGCTCGATTCCCTGGGTGGCGCTTTGCGGCGGCGCGCTGGTGGTGCTGTGCGATATTATCGGGCGTTTAATCAGCTATCCGTTTGAAATTCCCGCCAGCGTGATCCTTGGCGCTATTGGCGCCGTGGTTTTTCTGATCTTGATCCTCAGGAGTCAACGCCATGCCGGTTAACTCTCTATCTTCAGGCCGGACTGGCGGCGCTGTTGTTCGGCGCTTCAGCCTGCCGGCGCGGCGTTTGCTGCTACTGACGCTGCTGGCGTTGCTGGCCATCATCCTGTTTATGACCATCAATCTGCACGGCAATATTCGCTATATTTTGCTGCATCGCGGGCAGATACTGGCCACCATGCTGCTGGTGGCGTTCGCCTCCGGCGTGGCGACGCTGCTTTTTCAGACCGTAACCAATAATCGTATTCTGACTCCTGCGGTGATGGGGCTGGAGGCGCTGTTTATTCTGATCCAGACGGCAATGATCTTTTTTGTCGATGCCGATGGGCTGCGCGTATTGGGGATTACCGGCAAGTTTATCTGCGAGTCGCTGCTGTTATTGCTGTTTTCCCTGCTGCTGTATCGCTGGCTGTTACACCGCAACAGCGTCAACCTGCATCAGGTACTGCTGGTGGGGCTGGTATGCGGCACGCTGTTTCGCAGTCTTGCCAACCTGCTGCAACGCCTGCTATCACCTGGCGAGTTCGCCATTCTGCAAAGTCGTATCTTTGCCACCTTTACCCGCGCCGCGCCGGAAATTATCGCTTTAGCCGCCGCCATTGTGCTGCTGGTGGCGATGGTTATCTGGCGTATGCGTTTTACGCTGGATGTGCTGGCGTTGGGACGTAACAGTGCGCTTAATCTTGGCGTGGCTTATCCGCAGAAAGTGATGGTGATCCTGTTGCTGGTATCGGTACTGGTGGCGGTGTCCACCGCGCTGGTGGGGCCGCTGACTTTTCTCGGTCTGCTGGTGGTCAATCTCAGTTATCAGCTGATTGGTTCCCATCGTCACCGCTATCTGCTGCCTGGGGTGGTACTCACCGGCATTATTGCGCTGGTAGGCGGCCAGTTAATTCTTGAGCGCATATTTAATATGGCCGGTACGCTATCGGTAGTGATCGAATTTACCGGCGGCGCGCTGTTCCTTTACCTTTTGCTGAAAAAGGCGTCGTTGTGATTGAAATAAATGCGGTGGTGAAAAAATACTTCGATACCCCGGTACTGAATCAGGTAACGGAGAGCATTGCGCAAGGTGGGGTGACGTCAATTATCGGCGCCAACGGGGCGGGGAAGTCGACCCTGTTATCAGTGATGAGTCGTTTGCTGACGCCGGATGCCGGTAGCGTCAGTTTTAATGGTCTGGATGTGGCGAACACGCCAGGCGATAAGCTGGCCAGGATTCTGTCAGTGCTACGTCAGGAAAATCACTTTACCAGCCGCCTGACGGTACATGACCTGGTGGGATTTGGTCGTTATCCCTACAGTCGTGGGCGACTGACGGATGACGATCGCCGGCATATTGAAGCCGCGATGACGTTTCTCAATCTGTTGCCGCTGAAAGATCGCTATCTTGATGAGCTATCCGGTGGACAGCGCCAGCGTGCCTATGTGGCGATGGTGCTGTGCCAGGATACGCAGTATCTGCTGCTGGATGAACCGCTGAATAACCTCGATATGAAACACAGTGTGGCGATGATGAAACAACTGCGCCGCGCAGCGGATGAACTGCACAAAACCATTGTGCTGGTGATCCATGATATCAATTTCGCCTCGGCTTATTCAGACCATATTATTGCGATGAAAGAGGGCGAAGTGATCTACCGCGGAACCCCGCAACAGATTATGCAGCCGCAAATTATCGCAGCGATCTTTGATACTCAGGTGACCATTCAACAGATCAATAATCAGTATATCGCGGTGTATTATCGCTAATCCGCTGGCGTTAACCGGGAAGCGCGGTGGAACGCGGTCAGCGCCGCGCCACTGCCTGGATCAGTTTAAACCATCGGCAACGCGATAAACGGCGCGGTTTGCTCGGCCTGGTCGCTAAAGGTTGCGATCAGCGGGAAATGTTGCGTTTTGACCACTGCCGGCAGCATTAGCTGGATAAAGCTCCAGGCGACGGCGATCGAGACGCCGGCAATGCTGTTGATCTGCGGCGGCTGGTGCGCCAGTTTTTCCTCAATTATCGTCAGCGCGGAGAGCAGCTGCAGCTGAACGCGATCAAGCCATGGCTGATGCTGTTTTTCTACCGGACGCAACTGCCACTCGTAAACCATCTGCACCGCTTTCTCACAGGCCGCCAGCGCCAGACCGGTGAGGGTCAGGTCATACAGGCGCGCGGCGCCGGATGGCGCCATCAGGGACCCTTGCGCCGCAGGCAGGGTCTGCAGATAGTCGAGGATCAGGGTTGAATCCATCAGTTGCTGATTATCGTCGGTGATCAGCGTCGGTACTTTAACCACCGGATTAATCGCGCGCATATCCTCAAAGTCGCGAAAAACCGATAGCGGTTGATGTTCAAACGTAATGCCCAGCACCTTCATGCAGATAGCCACACGCCTGACATAGGGTGAGTCCAGCATACCAATCAGAATCATGATGTATTTCCGCCAGCGTTAAGAGAATCGGTAGATAGCTTGTTGTACACTAACTTCCGCGAAATTTGTTATGAAAAAACAGCATATAACCGGGCGCATAATCACAAAAATTTATGGCTGAGTAATCTGTCCGTTTTTTACCCGCTAAACCTGCGCCAGCGGGAATAAGCCGGGTGAATATACCCGGTTATATTTTCCCCAACAAAAAGTGGTTGCGGTTTTAATGTTCAGCCGCGTGTCGCATATTATCGCGCTGAATAATAATGTTATCCCGCTTAGCGGGTTTTATTTTTACCGGCAATGATTCGGATTGCTCTTAAATTCCTGCGAATCTGGCAGAAGCGGAATCAGCGTCTATACTGAATTGTGATGTTATGCGCAGTTTAGTCAGAGAAAATAAGTTACCAGGACGAAGGGCAAAGCGTTGGGACAAGAGAAATGCACCGTAGCACAATGATAATTACCCGGTAATCACTATCCCGCGGTCAATGACGACGGACCCTTCACTTTGTCAGTTAATCAATTATTCCCTTCGTTTGGACCCCAGCAGTAAGCACGTTTTCTGACGGTCATCACTGCCATAACAGATATTCACGTACCGGATATTCGCTGAATTCGCGACGTGAACCGATGCAGACAGGAGGAAAGGTGTGACCAGAGAATCCGATGTATTCCCTTCCATAGGTGGCGGCCTCTACGCGTTTTTCTTCGATGTCGATGGCACGCTGGCTGCCATTAAACCGCGCCCTGATGAGGTGTCGATCCCGGCGGCGGTACGTCATAACCTGCAAGCCATATCGACGCTGAGTCACGGTGCGCTGGCGCTCATCTCCGGCCGGCCGATCGCCCAGCTGGATGCGCTGGCCGCGCCATTACAGGTGCCGCTGGCGGGGGTTCATGGCGCTGAGCGCCGTGATGCCCGCGGCGAGCTGCACTGTCTTACGCTGCCCGCGCAGGTGGTCGCCGCACTCGACGCCATGCTGAATAGCAGTATGGCCAACTGGCCTGGCACTCAGCTGGAAACCAAAGGCATGGCGTTTGCGCTGCATTACCGTCAGGCAATGCAGTATGAAAGCCAGGTGTTGCAACTGGCAGAGTCAATGGTTGAGCGCTTCCCGATGCTGGCGCTCCAGCCGGGGAAATGCGTTGTGGAATTAAAACCGCAGGGAACCGATAAGAGCGCGGCAATCCGGGCCTTTATGCAGGAAGCGCCTTTTGCCGGACGTATTCCGGTATTTATTGGTGATGATTTGACTGATGAAGCTGGATTCCTGGTGGTGAACGCCATGCAGGGTTTATCAGTGAAAGTCGGTGAAGGTTCCAGCCATGCCCGTTATCGCCTGAAGGGCGTGGACGAGGTTTATGCCTGGCTGGAGCAGATGAAATTACAATTAGATCAAGACAAGACAACGTCGGTAAGGAGTAAAGGTTATGAGTCGCTTAGTGGTCGTATCTAACCGTATCGCTGTACCCGATGATTCGAAGGCCAGTGCTGGTGGTTTGGCAGTCGGTATTCTGGATGCGCTGAAAAAAACCGGTGGATTATGGTTTGGCTGGAATGGTGAAATCAGCACCATTACCGAAGAGGACGATGAGGAACAACTGGGGATCGTTAAACAGGATGGTATTACCTATGCGTCATTCAGCCTGAGCCAGAACGATTACGATCTCTATTACTGTCAGTTCTCCAATACGGTAGTGTGGCCCGCTTTCCACTACCGGCTGGATCTGGTGCAGTTCCAGCGTGAAGCCTGGGAAGGCTACTGCCGGGTTAACGAACTGCTGGCGCAGCGCCTGCAACCCTTAGTGGAGCCGGATGATATTCTGTGGATCCACGACTACCATCTGCTGCCGTTCGCCGCCGCCTGTCGTAAACTGGGCATGAAGAACCGTATCGGCTTCTTCCTGCATATTCCTTTTCCTACGCCGGAAATTTTCAACGCGTTGCCTCCGCATCAGGAACTGCTGGAAATGATGTGCGATTACGATCTGCTGGGTTTCCAGACGGAAAGTGACCGTACCGCCTTCCTCGAAAGTCTGACGTTGTTGACCCAGGTGCAAAACAAAGGGCCGAAGCGGCATCGGGCTTTTGGCAATACCTTCGCCACCGAGGTGTATCCGATCGGTATTGAGCCAGAAAGTATTAAAGAGATGGCAGAAGGACCGCTGCCGCCGAAAATGGCCGCCATGAAGCGTGAACTGGGTGATGCGAAAAATATTATCGCCTGTGAGCGTCTGGATTACTCGAAAGGGTTGCCGGAGCGTTTTCTGGCCTATGAAGCATTGCTGGAAAACTTTCCTCAGCATCGCGGCAATATCCGCTATTCGCAGATTGCGCCAACTTCCCGTGGTGATGTGCAGGCTTACCAGGATATTCGTCATCAGCTGGAAACCGAAGCGGGTCGCATTAACGGTAAATATGGCACGCTGGGCTGGACGCCGCTCTACTACCTTAACCAGCACTTTGACCGTCGTCTGCTGATGAAGATTTTCCGGCTGACCGATGTCGGGCTGGTGACGCCATTACGCGACGGGATGAATCTGGTGGCGAAGGAGTATGTCGCCTCGCAGGACCCGGACGATCCGGGGGTACTGGTGCTGTCGCGTTTTGCCGGTGCGGCGAATGAGCTGACCGCAGCGTTAATCGTCAACCCTTATGATCGTGATGAGGTGGCGGCGGCGCTGGACCGGGCGCTGACCATGCCACGAACCGAGCGCATTTCGCGTTACAATGACATGATGGCGGTATTGCGTAAAAACGATATCACTCACTGGCGCGAGAGCTTCCTGCAAGATCTGCAGTCGATTGCGTCCCGTGCTGACGATCACGAGGTGGCCAATAAGGTCGCCACCTTTCCGCGATTAGCCTGATATAAATAAAGGGTGTAGCAATACCGCCCGAAATAATATAGCCAAAGGAGCCATTTATGGCTCCTTTTTTATTATTACTGAGCGCTTAAAATTTTGGCATCGGTGCTACAACGGCACAATCAGCACGTCAATTTCGCTGCAATTGATCACCCGCCGCGCCGGGCTAAGTAAACGTTTAAAAAAGTGCTGGTTATGGTTGCCGCAGACCACCAGATCAATCTGGTGCTGGCGACAGTTGGCAATCAGGTGGTGACCCAGTTCGCCGCAGGCAATATGGCAATGAGATATCGGGTAATTTGCCCTGGCTTTCAGTTCAGCGATAAACAGCTGCAGCTCCTCATGCATGAGCTGGCGCGGGTTTTCGAGCATCGGCGCGGCAAAATGGTTATAGAGTTCAGGATCGGCAGCCAGAGTGATCAGACTTACTTTGCCGCCATCGGGGCGTACAATTGATACCGCCTTTGCTACCAGCAGATGGCTCTCTTCTGCCAGTGTAATCGCAACCAATGCGTGGTTGTAAGCCATTTTATCCTCCGCAACCTGACTGACTAAACAGCTGAAAAATCGCCAGAATATTTAAGTATCAACAAAGGTGAAAATGATGCTTGTTAGTTAAAATAGTACAAAAAACAGACTAAAAAAGGGATAAAATAAAAAAATCCACTTTTTAGCTAAAGAAAAATTCGGGTGGGCCGATAGTAATGACGAAATCCGTTCGAGATCGCGAAAACATTCAATTCCCTTATGTAACCTCCTGTTACATGCTTTACCGTCTCCTGAACGCTACTCTTAAAATGTTAACGAATCATTGCGCTACGCTGCGTAAACACTGCCGTTATCCCCGTTTTTAATCTGCTTATCGTGTAAATAGTTTCTGTGGGAAACTAATTTTTTACGCCGATGTTGTGGTGTTTGTTTGGTGTTTTGTGCTGATTTTTGTATTTTAATTAGATTTAAATGTTAATTTATAAGCAATTATCCGTGGTGTTATTTTAAAATGACTTAAAAGTAAGCATTTTTATTGGCTAATGAATCCCTTCGGGCTGAATTTGGCAAAAAATGGGGTAATTGGTTATTTTTTGTTCTAATCAAAAGCGTAACTGATGGGTTAGTCGAAAAGATTTGGCTTAAAAGTGTGATCTGTGTCACACTTTATCTAAAATTACCTGCTTCGCTCGTTGTATGTAGAAATCAGAGGGGATAGAGTTGCGTTGCTTTCAGAATATTCTTAAAAGATGAAGGCGCACTTCAGGGAAGATTGTTAAAACTCAGGCCAGAGTGAAGGCAAAATGGGTAAGACGACTCACTGAGGCAGTATCCGGCTAGAAACAGCATAGTTTCAGCTAACGTTTGGCTACAGCCACATGTTTTTGCCATCTTCAGATTTACCAAACCAGCAACCAGGGTAGCGGAATTTTATTCCGTGAACGTTAATGAAGTAGCGTCAGTCAGGATGGAAAAAATAATGGGTACATCAGAATTACTCAAACATATTTACGACATCAATTTGTCATATTTATTGCTCGCACAACGTTTAATTAACCAGGAAAAAGCCTCTGCAATGTTTCGCCTCGGGATCGATGAACCGATGGCTGATGCGTTGGCAAAATTAACCTTACCAGAAATGGTTAAACTGGCCGAAACCAATCAACTGGTATGCCAGTTCCGCTTTACCGACCACCAAACTATTAATCGTTTAACGCAGGAATCACGTGTGGATGATTTACAGCAAGTCCATACCGGTATCCTGTTATCCAGTCGTTTATTACGCGATGCTTCACCAAAAGTTGAAGATTTGCCGAAAAAGAGGGCTGGATAATGGTTGAGAAAAGTATTGTTCGTGAAGCCCGTGATATTCAACTGGCGATGGAGTTAATCTCGCTGGGTGCGCGCTTACAAATGCTGGAGAGCGAAACGCAGCTCAGTCGCGGGCGTCTGATCAAATTATATAAAGAGCTACGAGGCAGTCCACCACCTAAAGGCATGCTGCCATTCTCTACCGACTGGTTTATGACCTGGGAACAGAATATTCATGCCTCTATGTTTTGTAATGCCTGGCAGTTTTTACTGAAAAGCGGATTGTGCAACGGCGTGGAGGCGGTGATCAAAGCTTACCGTCTCTACCTGGAGCAGTGCCCTCATGCCGATGAAGTCCCGTTGCTGGCGCTGACTCGTGCCTGGACGCTGGTGCGCTTTGTCGAGAGCGGCATGCTGGAGTTGTCCAGCTGCAAATGTTGTAACGGCAGTTTTATTAATCATACGCATCAGCCGGTTGGCAGCTTTGTCTGCAGCCTGTGCCAGCCACCATCACGCGCGGTAAAAAGACGTAAACTTTCCACGGAGTCTGCCGATAGTATTCCACAACTGCTGGATGAACAGGTTAAACGCGCCGTTTAAGATTGTTCGAAACGTGGAATGACATCCAGCAGCGGTTTTTAACCGCTGCTTTTTTTTGCCCCACGTTTAACGAATAACACCTTCGGCTCTCTGGCTTAACTTACACCAACACGTTACTTGAGACGTAAGGATTTATTGTGCTGGTTATATTGGGATATTTGATGGTAACAGGCTGTGTGCTGGGGGGCTACATGATGGTCGGTGGTCATCTTGGCGCGCTGTACCAACCCTCAGAATTATTGATTATCGGCGGTGCAGGCATTGGTGCCTTTATTGTCGGCAATAATGGCAAATCAATAAAAGCCACAATGAAGGCCTTACCGTTATTGATGAAAGGCTCAAAATATAACAAAGCGGTCTATATGGACCTGATGGCGTTGTTATATCGCCTGATGGCGAAGTCGCGCCAGCAGGGCATGCTATCACTGGAAAGGGATATTGAAAGTCCACGTGAAAGTGAAATCTTTGCTAATTACCCGCGCATTGTTGCCGATAACCGTTTAGTAGACTTTATAACCGACTATCTGCGGCTAATGGTGAGTGGGAATATGAACGCATTTGAAATCGAAGCCCTGATGGATGAAGAGATTGAAACTTATGAGCATGAGTGTGATGTGCCTGCACAGGCGCTGGGTGCGGTAGGGGACTCGTTACCGGCATTCGGTATCGTTGCCGCGGTAATGGGCGTGGTACACGCGCTGGCGTCAGCGGATCGCCCGGCAGCGGAACTGGGCGCGTTAATTGCCAATGCGATGGTGGGTACCTTCCTTGGCATCCTGCTGGCATACGGTTTTATTTCGCCATTATCAGCAGTGCTGCGGCAGAAGTGTTCCGAAACCACCAAGATTCTACAGTGTATTAAGGTGACATTACTTTCAAGCCTGAATGGCTATGCGCCGCAGATTGCGGTGGAGTTTGGTCGTAAGACCCTTTACTCCACGGATCGACCGTCGTTTATTGAGCTGGAAGAGCATGTACGTAATGCCAAATCACCAGCGGCACAGACTTCGGACCAGGACGCATGAAAAATAGCAACCACCCGATTGTGCTGGTAAAGCGGCGCAACTCGAAAAAACATGAGGGTTCGCATGGGTCATGGAAAATCGCCTATGCCGACTTTATGACGGCGATGATGGCCTTTTTCCTGGTGATGTGGTTGCTGGCGATTTCTAACCCTAAGCAACTGGTACAAATTGCTGAATATTTCCGTACTCCACTTAAAGTGGCTCTGACCGGCGGACAGCGCAGTAGCGATAGCTCAAGTCCGATTCCTGGCGGCGGTGATGATCCGACCCAGCAGAAAGGGGAAGTAAGAAAAATGGTCGATCTGGACGCGGAGAAACGCAAGCTGGATGAAATCCGCCTGAACCGTCTGCGTGAAAAGCTTGACCAGTTGATTGAGGCTGACCCGCGTCTGCGCGCGTTGCGCCCACATCTTATTATTAACATGGTGGAGGAGGGGCTGCGTATTCAGATTATCGATAGTCAGAACCGCCCGATGTTTAAGACCGGCAGTGCGGACGTTGAGCCTTATATGCGCGATATCCTGCGGGCGATTGCGCCGATCCTCAACGATATTCCGAACCGCATCAGTCTGGCGGGACACACCGATGATTTCAAGTATGCCAATGGCGATCGCGGCTATAGCAACTGGGAACTGTCGGCGGACCGTGCCAACGCCTCACGCCGTGAACTGGCGATTGGCGGTCTGGATGGCAGCAAGATGCTGCGCGTGGTGGGCATGGCTGACACCATGAGACTGAAAAATCGCGATGGGCAGGATGCGGTAAACCGTCGTATTAGTTTGCTGGTATTGAATCATGATACCGAAGCGCAGATAGAAAAAGAGAACGCCGAAAGTGATGCAGTACAGATCAACGACGCAGACAGTATGAAACACGTTACCGCACCGGCTGAGCCGTCGGCCGCGGAATTAACACCAGACCCTAAACCTTCACAGGCCGCCCCGAACACGCAGCCGCAACCGGTAAGCACATTACCGGCCGCGCCTGCCAGTCCGTCGCAGCCTAATCGCGACTCACAGCCGAGGTGATAACGTGAGCATGGATATTAGCGATTTTTACCAAACGTTTTTCGATGAAGCCGACGAATTGCTGGCTGACATGGAACAACACCTGCTAGGACTTGATCCACAGGAGCCCGATTCGGAACAGCTAAACGCCATTTTCCGTGCGGCCCATTCGATTAAAGGCGGAGCGGGTACCTTTGGTTTCACTGTATTACAGGAAACCACGCATATTCTGGAGAACATTCTGGACGGTGCACGCCGCGGTGAAATGCAGCTCAGCACCGATATCATCAACCTGTTTTTGGAAACTAAAGATATTATGCAGGAACAGTTAGATGCCTATAAAACCGCTACGGAACCGAACGCTGAGACGTTTAAGTATATCTGTCAGGCGTTGCGCCAGCTGGCGCTGGAAGCGAAAGGCGAAGTTATTGAGCCAGCGAAAAAAGCCAGCGCTGCTGCAGAGCCTGTGGTGGTTGCTGCTGCCGGTGTGCGTCTGGCGCTGGTCGATCTGAAGCCGAATGAAGTCGATCTAATGCTGGAAGAGCTGGGTAACCTCGGCACGCTCAGTGATATTACCAAAGGACAGACTTCCGTAGAGGTGACGCTCGATTCATCGGTCGGTAAAGATGACATCGTTGCGGTGCTGTGTTTTGTCATCGACGAAGCCCAGATCAAATTTATGGATCAACCGGCGCCGGCAGCGGTCGCCGCGGTGGTCGAAGCGGCGCCGGCGGCGGTAGAAGCGGCTGACGTGGCGGAAGATGAGCCGCAACTGGCCACGGTCAGTGATATTACGCCAGTTGCCAAACGCGAAGCGAAAAAAGCCGCTCCGGCCCGCGGCAGCGAATCAAGCAGTATCCGCGTGGCGGTGGAGAAGGTCGATCAGCTGATCAACCTGGTCGGTGAGCTGGTGATTACCCAGTCGATGCTGGCGCAGCGTTCCAGCGAACTTGACCCGGTTAATCATGGTGAGTTGCTGAACAGCATGGGTCAGCTGGAGCGTAATGCCCGCGATCTGCAGGAATCGGTAATGTCGATTCGTATGATGCCGATGGAGTATGTGTTCAGCCGCTTCCCACGTCTGGTGCGTGATCTGGCCAGCAAACTGGGCAAAGAGGTGGAACTGACGCTACAGGGCAGCTCGACCGAACTGGATAAGAGTCTGATCGAGCGCATTATCGACCCGTTAACCCATCTGGTGCGTAACAGTCTCGATCACGGCATTGAATCGCCGGATAAACGTATGGCGGCGGGTAAAACGGCGGTCGGTAATCTGATCTTATCAGCGGAACATCAGGGCGGAAATATCTGCATTGAAGTGACCGATGATGGCGCCGGTCTGAACCGCGAACGTATTCTTGCCAAGGCGCACTCTTCGGGGATGCAGGTAAGCGATACGATGAGTGATGAAGAAGTCGGCATGCTGATTTTTGCCCCGGGCTTCTCGACCGCTGAGCAGGTCACCGATGTTTCCGGCCGCGGCGTGGGCATGGACGTGGTGAAACGGAACATCCAGGAGATGGGCGGCCACGTCGAAATCAGCTCCCGGCAGGGCAAAGGCACCACCATCCGCATTTTGCTGCCGCTGACGCTGGCGATCCTTGACGGTATGTCGGTACGAGTGGCGGAAGAGGTGTTTATTCTGCCACTGAATGCGGTGATGGAATCACTGCAGCCGCTGGCCGCAGATCTTCACCCGCTGGCGGGTGGTGAACGCGTGCTGGAGGTACGTGGCGAATATCTGCCACTGGTGGAAATGTGGAATGTATTTGAAGTTCAGGGCGCTAAAACTGAAGCGACGCAGGGCATCGTGGTGATCCTGCAGAGCGCCGGAAAACGCTATGCGTTGTTAGTTGATCAGCTCATTGGCCAGCACCAGGTGGTGGTCAAAAACCTTGAAAGCAACTATCGCAAAGTGCCGGGTATTTCAGCCGCCACCATCCTCGGTGATGGCAGCGTGGCGCTGATCGTAGACGTCTCGGCACTGCAATCTTTAAACCGAGAAAAGCGTGTGGCCGGCGGTGCCGCAGCCTAATTGTAACCGATTAAGGGTAGACTTATGACTGGATTGGCAAATGTCACTAAAATCACTGGCGAAAGCGTAGGCCAGGAGTTCCTGGTATTTACACTCGGTGATGAAGAGTATGGTATTGATATTCTGAAGGTGCAGGAGATCCGCGGTTACGATCAGGTAACGCGCATCGCTAACACCCCACAGTTTATTAAAGGTGTGACTAATCTGCGCGGCGTTATTGTGCCGATTATCGACCTGCGGATTAAATTCGACCAGCCTGATGTCGATTACAACGATAATACCGTGGTGATCGTCCTGAATCTGGAACGTCGTGTGGTGGGTATCGTGGTAGATGGCGTTTCTGACGTGCTGTCTCTGACGCAGGAGCAAATTCGTCCTTCGCCAGAATTCGCGGTCACCATGTCCACGGAATACCTCACCGGGCTGGGTGCGCTGGGTGAACGTATGCTTATTCTGGTTGACATCGAAAAACTGCTGAGCAGTGAAGAGATGGAACTGATGGATACGCTGCGTAGCGCATAATTGACAGATGCGGGGCCGGGGTTAACCGGCCCCGCATCTGTTTTTAATTGATAATAATTATAACTGTGCATATAAAAACATTTCCGAGCGCGAATAAACTCCCTCCATCGTTATAGCAATTAAATTGTTAACTTTCACTTAGCACATATCAAGGGCAAATATGTTTAAAAGTATCAAGGTGGTAACCAGCTTAATTCTGGTGCTTATGGTTTTTGGCGCCTTGCAGTTAGTCTCTGGTGGCCTGTTTTTTAGTGCGCTAAAAAACGATAAAGATAATTTCGCCGTAGCCCAAAATGCCAGTATGAATGTGGCGTTATTTACCGATGCATGGATTGCACTTAATCAGACGCGTATTACCCTTAACCGCGGTATGTTGCGTATGCAAAGTAATGATACCTCTTCGCTGGCGGTGTTAGCAGAGCAGGGGAAGAAACAGCTGGCGCAGGCAAAGCAGTATTATGCTGATTATAAATCTACCCCTGATACTCCGGGGCTGAATAAAAATCTGTCCGATGAGCTGGAACAGAACTTTAATATTTACAGCGGTGCGCTGGAACAGATGTTGGCCATGATGACCAATAATCAGCTGAAAGAGATGTTCGGCCTGAATGTTGAGCAGAAACAAAACGGCATGCAGGCCATTTATGGCAAATGGCGTGAAGCGCAGGCGGTACTGACTGCAGCCGGCGTGCAACAGAACCAGTCGGCTTATCAGCAGATGATGTGGATTCTGGGCAGTATTATGCTGCTGGTGGTGGCGGTGATTGTGGTGTGCTGGGTTGGTTTACAACGCATTTTACTGCAACCGTTGCAGCAGACTATCGTCCATATCAAACATATTGCTGCCGGTGATTTAACTCAGCCTATCGCAGTAGAAGGTCGCAGTGAAATGAGTCAGCTGGCGTCCAGCCTGCAGCATATGCAGCAGGAGCTGGTGCGTACGGTGAGTGATGTGCGTGATGGTTCCGACGCGATCTTCACCGGAGCGAGTGAAATTTCTGCCGGTAATAACGATCTCTCTGCCCGTACCGAAGAGCAGGCGGCATCGCTGGAAGAAACCGCCGCCAGTATGGAGCAACTGACGGCCACCGTGAAGCAGAACGCCGAAAACGCCCGTCAGGCGTCGCAACTGGCGCTCAGCGCCTCGGAAACCGCCCGCAAAGGTGGCCAGGTGGTGGATGGTGTGGTGAAAACCATGAGCGATATCGCCGGCAGTTCGAAGAAAATCGCCGATATCATCAGTGTTATCGATGGCATTGCCTTCCAGACCAATATTCTGGCGCTGAACGCGGCGGTAGAAGCGGCGCGCGCCGGTGAACAGGGCCGTGGTTTTGCGGTGGTGGCCGGCGAAGTGCGCAGTCTGGCGCAGCGCAGCGCCCAGGCGGCGAAAGAGATTAAGACCCTGATTGAAGACTCTGTCAGCCGGGTTAATACCGGCTCCACCCTGGTGGAAAGCGCCGGTTCAACCATGAATGATATCGTCGGCGCGGTAACGCGTGTCACCGATATTATGGGGGAGATCGCCTCGGCGTCGGATGAGCAGAGTCGTGGTATTGACCAGGTCGGACTGGCGGTAACGGAAATGGACCGCGTGACCCAGCAGAACGCCGCGCTGGTGGAACAGTCAGCCGCCGCCGCCGCCGCGCTGGAGCAGCAGGCCAGCCATTTAAGCCAGGCGGTGGCGGTATTTAAAGTGCGTGCGGAGAAGGCTATTGCCGATGCCCGCCGGCCAGCGCCGCGCTCTTTAGCCGCGCCGGCGGTGCAAAAAGCCGCCGCGCCAGCAACTTCAGAAGGTAACTGGGAAACATTTTAATTATTTGGGGGCAGTGTTGCTGCCCCCACCGTAAAGGTTCCCCTTGCGCTGCCGATAATCCCCTACAGAGAGCATTGTAATTCTGTTGATGGCAAAGTGATAAGGGAAAGCATGTTTAAGCGTATGAAAGTGGTGACCAGTCTTATTTTAGTACTGGCCATATTTGGCGCCCTGCAATTAATGTCTGGCGGGTTGTTTTTTCAGGCATTAAAAAGTGATAAAGCTAATTTCGCTCTTACCGAGCAACTCCGTCGCGAACAGACTAATCTGACCGCTTCATGGATAGCCTTAATTCAGACCCGTAATACCCTTAATCGCGCAGGTATGCGCTATATGCTCGATAATAATAAAATGGGCACCGGTACCGGGATGTCAGAATTATTAACGCTGGCGAAAACTCAGCTGGCGACGGCCGAACAACAGTACGCGCTCTATATTGGCGAATTGCCTGATGATGTTAAAACCCTCAGTCATGCGAAAGCCGTGACGGATAATTATCTGATTCTTCATGATGCCCTTGCTGAGCTGATTCGGATGTTGAGTAGCGGCGATATTAAAGGTTTTGTCGATCAACCGACACAGGGTTTTCAGAATGGTTTTGAAGCGGCTTATAACAGCTGGCTGAATAATACCGGCGATCTGTTTGCCCACGGGTCGGCACAAAATGATGCGGCTTATCAGCAGGCGATGTGGGTGCTCGGCATTGTGTTGCTGGCGCTGCTGGCGATAGTTGTGCTGGTGTGGCGCGGCATGCATCACATCCTGTTACGTCCACTGGATATCACCATTGATCATATCCGCCATATCGCCAGCGGCGATCTGACGCAGCCAATCGCGGTAGAAGGGCGCAGTGAAATGAGTCAGCTGGCCTCCAGTCTGCAGCATATGCAGCAGGAGCTGGTGAAAACGGTCAGCGATGTGCGTGACGGTTCCGACGCGATTTATACCGGCGCCAGCGAAATTTCCGCCGGCAACAATGATTTGTCGGCACGAACCGAAGAACAGGCGTCGTCGCTGGAACAGACCGCTGCCAGTATGGAGCAGCTGACGGCCACGGTGAAACAGAATGCCGAAAATGCCCGTCAGGCATCAAAGCTGGCGCTCAGTGCCTCAGAAACGGCGGAGAAGGGCGGCAAAGTGGTCGATGGCGTGGTGCGAACCATGAGTGATATTGCCGGCAGTTCGCGCAAAATCGCTGACATTATCAGCGTTATCGATGGCATTGCCTTCCAGACCAATATTCTGGCGCTGAACGCGGCGGTAGAAGCGGCGCGTGCCGGTGAACAGGGCCGTGGCTTTGCGGTGGTGGCAGGCGAAGTGCGTAGTCTGGCGCAGCGCAGCGCCCAGGCGGCGAAAGAAATTAAGACACTGATTGAAGAATCCGTTAATCGGGTCGATACCGGATCTGTACTGGTCGAAAGTGCTGGCGAAACGATGCACGACATTGTGAATGCCGTTACCCGCGTTACCGACATCATGGGCGAAATCGCCACGGCTTCTGATGAGCAGAGCCGGGGTATCGACCAGATTGGCCTGGCGGTGACCGAGATGGACCGGGTTACTCAGCAGAATGCTTCACTGGTTGAACAGTCGGCGGCAGCGGCTGGTGCGCTGGAAGAACAGGCCAGCAGACTGTCGCAGGCAGTCGCGGTGTTCAGAATTCGTAAAGAAATTTCTGATCGCGCCGTTAACATAAATATAGCAAATAAAACCGCTCCGGTTGCCGCGCTGGCTGCTTCATCGCCAAAAGCGGGCAATAAGGGTTCTGACAGTAACTGGGAAACTTTCTGACAAGGTATTTGCGCCGCCCGTAGCGGGCGGCACGGGTCGCCCAGACGGTCAGTTATCGGGATAAGGTCAGGCAACAGAACGTCGCGCTGGAATAGGAAGCGGCATCTGTCACCGAAGCGCCGAAAAGGTATGCCGCGCTGCTCAGCACCGCTGTAACGCGAGTTTTTCTCGCTGCTGAAGCAGACGCCATATTTTTCCGGTTGTCGCTGGTGACCTCCAGGGAAGTAACGCAAGGAAGTGGCATCGTATTAACCCTTTAATCAGCCTTTTGCTGGGTGGCCTTAGATGAAAAAATCGACGTTGCAGGCAGCGCCCGAAAACGCCACGCTGCTGTCCCAAATGGTACAGCGTCTGCCGCTATCGGATACGCATTTCCGTCGTATCAGCCAGCTAATATATCAACGTGCTGGCATCGTACTCGCCGATCACAAACGTGAGATGGTTTACAACCGTTTGGTTCGTCGCCTGCGTACGCTTGATATTGATGACTTTGGTGCTTATCTGGCGTTGCTGGAACACGACCCTAATAGCGCGGAGTGGCAGGCGTTTGTTAATGCGCTCACCACTAACCTGACGGCTTTTTTTCGTGAAGCGCACCATTTCCCGATTTTGGCGGAACATGCGAAACAGCGTACCGGAAACTTTAGTGTCTGGAGTACCGCGGCATCAACCGGTGAAGAACCGTATTCGATAGCGATGACTCTGGCGGAAACGCTGGGGACCGGACCAGGGAAGTTTCAGATCCATGCCACCGATATTGATACGCAGGTACTGGAAAAGGCGCTGGCAGGGGTCTATCGCCAGGAAGAGCTGCGTACTTTATCGCCGCAGCAGATGCAGCGCTTTTTCCTGCGCGGCACCGGGCCTCATGCCGGTATGGTCAGAGCTCGTCCGGAACTGTCGAATCTGGTGACTTTTGCCCAACTTAATCTGCTGGCACCGGAGTGGTCGCTACCCGGACCTTTCGATGTCATTTTCTGCCGTAACGTAATGATCTACTTCGATAAAGAAACACAAGAAAAGATCCTGCGGCGTTTTGTTCCGTTGCTGAAACCTGGTGGCCTGCTGTTCGCGGGGCATTCGGAAAACTTCAGCCAGATAAGTAAAGAGTTCTATCTGCGCGGACAGACAGTCTATGGGCTGACTAAGGAAAGAAAATGAGCAAAATCACAGTCATGTGCGTTGATGACTCAGCGCTAATGCGGCAGTTAATGACGGAGATTATTAACAGCCACCCGGATATGGAAATGGTGGCAACGGCACCGGACCCTCTGGCCGCGCGCGATTTGATCAAGCAATACAATCCACAGGTTTTAACGCTGGATGTCGAGATGCCGCGTATGGATGGTCTTGATTTTCTGGAAAAGTTAATGCGTTTACGTCCGATGCCGGTGGTGATGGTGTCATCGCTGACCGGAAAAGGTTCCGAAGTGACGCTGCGGGCACTGGAACTGGGCGCGGTAGATTTTGTTACCAAGCCGCAGCTGGGCATCCGCGAAGGCATGCTGGCGTATAGCCAGATGATTGCCGATAAAGTGCGCGCCGCCGCCCGCGCCAAACTGCATGTTCGTATGAGTGATGTGCCACTGGTAATGCTGAAAGCGGGTCCGTTGCTCAGTAGTGAGAAGTTAATTGCCATTGGCGCATCAACTGGTGGCACTGAGGCGATCCGTCATGTGTTACAGCCACTGCCCGCCACCAGCCCGGCGTTGCTGATAACCCAGCATATGCCGCCGGGTTTCACCCGCTCTTTTGCCGAGCGGCTGAACAAGCTGTGCCAGATTACGGTGAAGGAAGCGGAAGACGGCGAGCGTATTTTACCAGGGCACGCCTATATCGCCCCAGGGGCCATGCATATGGAACTGACGCGTAGCGGCGCTAACTATCAGGTGAAACTGAATGAAGGCCCGCCGGTCAATCGTCATAAACCGTCGGTCGACGTGTTATTCCACTCGGTGGCGCAGTATGCCGGACGTAATGCGGTGGGAGTGATCCTCACCGGCATGGGTAACGATGGCGCAGTAGGCTTAAAGGCCATGCATCAGGCGGGGGCATGGACCATTGCTCAGAACGAAGCAAGTTGTGTGGTTTTCGGTATGCCGCGTGAGGCTATTGCGCACGGGGCGGCCAGTGAGGTGGTGGATCTCCACCAGATCAGCCAGCACATGTTGGCAAAAATTAGCGCCGGACAGGCATTACGCATCTAACCAAAGCCCGTCCCGCGGGTCGAGATAACACAGGAGTTGATATGGTTGATAAAAACATGCGCTTTTTGGTGGTTGACGATTTCAATACGATGCGTCGTATTGTACGCAACTTACTCAAAGAGCTTGGCTTTAATAATGTCGAAGAAGCAGAGGACGGTGCAGATGCGCTGAATAAACTGCGGGCGGGCGTTTTTGATTTCGTTATTTCCGACTGGAATATGCCGAATATGGACGGGCTTGAATTATTGCAAACCATTCGCGCTGATAGTGCGATGGGGAAGTTACCGGTACTTATGGTAACGGCAGAGGCCAAAAAAGAGAACATTGTCGCGGCTGCGCAGGCGGGTGCCAGTGGCTATGTAGTTAAACCTTTTACTGCAGCAACCCTGGAAGAGAAGTTAGGTAAAATCTTCGAAAAACTGGGTATGTAAGGAGACGTGATGAGCGAACTTCCGAAACCAAGCACCAACCCGGCACCTGCCCAAGATATCATTGCGCAGATTGGCTCACTGACACGTATGTTACGTGACAGTCTGCGTGAACTGGGTCTTGATAAAGCGATTGCCGAAGCAGCGGAAGCGATTCCGGACGCCCGTGATCGTCTCGACTATGTAGTACAAATGACAGCACAGGCTGCGGAGCGCGCCCTGAACTGTGTGGAGGCTTCACAACCTCGCCAGACGGAGTTAGAGAATGGCGCCAAAGATCTAAAGGGGCGCTGGGATGAGTGGTTTGAAAATCCCATTGAGCTTTCCGACGCGCGCTCACTGGTTTCGGATACCCGTAGCTATCTGGAAATCGTGCCGGTCCATACCTCGTTTACCAATGCGCAGCTGATGGAAATCATGATGGCGCAGGACTTCCAGGACCTGACGGGCCAGGTAATCAAGCGCATGATGGATGTGGTGCAGGAGATTGAACGTCAACTGCTGATGGTGTTGATTGATAACATGCCGGAAGGTAGTCAGCGCACGAAGAAAGAGAGCACTACTCTGCTAAACGGCCCGCAGATACATAGCGATGCGCCGGGTGTGGTTGCCAATCAGGATCAGGTTGACGATCTGCTGGATAGCCTCGGATTTTAATGTTGCGTGAAGTTATGGGACGCAGTAATGCGCCCCTCTAAACAGAGGCCGCAGTACTGCGGCCCCTGTTATTATTTTTCCCATCCGTAAAATAACCGCTATTTTCTTTCTCTACTCCCGCCATCAGACCGGCGCGGTTTTGGCATGCTGGTACCTGAAATTCCGCATATAGAGGTTAGCTGCCGTGTCTCAAGACAGCGATGAGGAAAAAACAGAATCCGCCACACCCCACCGAATAGAAAAAGCGCGTGAGGAGGGGCAGATCCCGCGTTCGCGCGAGCTGACCTCATTATTAATGCTACTCATTGGTCTGATGATCCTCTGGCTGGGTGGTGAGCTAATGGCGCGCCAGCTGTCAACGATGATTTCGACCGGTTTGCATTTCGATCATCGTATTATTAGTGATGATAAACAGATTATTCGTCAGGTTAGTACGTTATTAGGACAGGCAGTCTGGGCGCTGTTACCGATAATGGCAGGTTTGGTGATAGTGGCGATTGCGGCGCCAATGCTGTTGGGCGGCGTGGTAATTAGCGGGAAGGCGATTAAGTTTGATTTTAGCAAAATGAATCCGCTGACAGGGCTGGGACGGATGGTGAGCGCCCAGGCCTGGACGGAACTACTGAAAGCGATTCTGAAGGCGATTCTGGTCGGTAGCGTGACCGGTTGCTATTTGTGGAGCAACTGGCCGGATATGTTGCGTTTACTTAACGAATCACCGATTGCAGCGCTGCATCATGCACTGAATATTATTGCCGTTTGCGGACTGTTTATTTTGTTGGGGTTGGTGCCGATGGTGGCTTATGACGTTACATGGCAGCTATACAGCTACTTTAAAGGCTTGCGTATGTCACGTCAGGACATCCGCGACGAATTTAAACAGCAAGAGGGCGACCCGCATATTAAGGGGCGGATTCGCCAGCAAATGCGTGCAGCGGCACAACGCCGCATGATGTCCGATGTACCGAAAGCGGATGTGATTGTGACTAACCCGACCCACTATTCGGTGGCGCTGCAGTATGACGAAAAGAAAATGAGTGCGCCGAAAGTGCTGGCAAAGGGGGCGGGTGATATTGCTCTGCGTATCCGTGAGATTGGACAGGAAAACCGTATTCCGATTTTGGAGGCACCGCCACTGGCACGTGCGCTCTATCGACACAGTGAAATTGGTCAACATATACCCGGCGCGCTGTACGCAGCCGTCGCAGAAGTACTGGCATGGGTATGGCAACTGCGCCGTTGGAAAGTACAAGGCGGTCTGATGCCGAAGAAACCTGAACGTTTGCCGGTGCCGGATGCACTGGACTTTGCTGGAGAGAATAAAACTGATGGCTAATTTGGCCGCTTTACTACGGTTACCGGGCAACTTCAAAGATACGCAGTGGCAGGTGCTGGCTGGGCCGGTGCTGATCCTGATGATTCTGTCGATGATGGTACTGCCATTACCGGCATTTATCCTTGACCTGTTGTTTACCTTTAATATCGCCTTGTCGATTATGGTCCTGCTGGTGGCAATGTTTACCCAGCGTACGCTGGATTTTGCCGCCTTCCCGACCATTCTGCTGTTTTCGACCTTACTGCGTCTGGCGCTGAACGTTGCCTCTACCCGTATCATTCTAATGGAAGGGCATACCGGCGGAGCCGCGGCGGGACAGGTGGTGGAAGCCTTTGGCCACTTCCTGGTCGGCGGCAACTTCGCCATCGGTATTGTGGTATTTATTATCCTCGTACTTATCAACTTTATGGTTATCACCAAAGGTGCCGGACGTATCGCCGAAGTGGGCGCGCGTTTTGTGCTGGACGGGATGCCCGGTAAGCAGATGGCCATCGACGCCGACTTAAACGCCGGTCTGATTGGTGAAGATGAAGCCAAAAAGCGCCGTTCTGATGTCACCCAGGAAGCTGATTTCTACGGTTCGATGGATGGTGCCAGTAAGTTTGTCCGTGGTGATGCCATCGCTGGCATTATGATCATGGTGATCAACGTAATCGGTGGTCTGATCGTCGGTGTGATGCAGCACAGTATGGCGCTGGGCCATGCGGCCGAGACCTACACGTTGCTGACCATCGGTGACGGGCTGGTGGCGCAGATCCCGGCACTGGTGATCTCCACGGCCGCCGGTGTGATTGTTACCCGCGTCAGTACTGACCAGGACGTGGGTGAGCAGATGGTCACTCAGCTGTTCAATAATCCACGGGTGATGATGTTAAGCGCCGGGGTATTGGGTCTGCTGGGGCTGGTGCCCGGCATGCCGAACTTTGTGTTTTTATTGTTTACCGGTGCACTGCTGGGGCTGGCATGGTATATGCGCGGCAAAGAGATGAAGCCGAAAGCGGCACCGCAGACCACAACAATGAAACCGAAAGAAACGGCGACGGCGACTGAGGCATCCTGGACCGATGTGCAGCTGGAAGATTCGCTGGGGATGGAAGTGGGCTATCGGCTGATCCCGATGGTGGATTTTCAGCAGGATGGCGAGCTGCTGGGACGCATTCGCAGCATCCGTAAAAAATTCGCCCAGGAAGTCGGCTTTTTGCCGCCGGTGGTGCATATTCGCGACAATATGGAACTGCCGCCCGCCCGTTACCGTATTTTAATGAAAGGGGTTGAAATCGGTAGTGGTGATGCCTATCCGGGGCGCTGGATGGCGATTAACCCGGGAACGGCCGCCGGAACTCTGCCGGGTGAAGCGACTGTCGATCCGGCGTTTGGTCTGGCCGCGGTGTGGATCGAAAGTGCGTTAAAAGAGCAGGCGCAGATTCAGGGCTTTACCGTGGTGGAAGCCAGTACCGTGGTCGCGACCCATCTTAACCATCTGCTCGGACAATATTCCAGCGAGCTGTTTGGCCGTCAGGAAGCACAGCAACTGTTGGATCGCGTCACCCAGGAGATGCCGAAACTGACGGAAGATTTGATTCCGGGAGTGGTAAGCCTGACGATGCTGCATAAAGTGCTGCAAAATCTGTTGACCGAGCGGGTTTCGATTCGTGATATGCGCACCATTATTGAAACGCTGGCGGAACATGCGCCAGTACAGACCGACCCGACTGAGCTGACCTCGGTGGTGCGTGTAGCGCTGGGCCGCGCTATCACCCAGCAGTGGTTTCCGGGTAACGGTGAAGTTCAGGTTATCGGACTGGATACCACCCTGGAGCGGCTGTTACTGCAGGCGTTGCAGGGAGGGGGCGGGCTGGAACCCGGGCTGGCGGACCGTCTGCTGGTTCAGGCGCAGCAGGCGTTGCAACGGCAGGAGATCCTTGGTGCGCCGCCAGTGCTACTGGTCAATCATCCGTTACGTGCTTTACTGGCGCGCTTTTTGCGCCGCAATCTGCCACAGTTAATGATCTTGTCTAATATGGAACTGACCGATAACCGGCAGATTCGCATGACCGCAACGATTGGTGGTTCGTCATGATCAGGCTGCTGACAGCGATAATGCTGTGGTTACCGACGCTGGCGCTGGCGGCTTCCGGGGCCTGGAGCGCCAGTGATACTGGTGCCTCTTTAAGCCTTCGCGGCATGACGGTGCGTTCGCGGCCGCTGTCACCGCCGCAGCCTGTCAGTGGCGCGATGACCGAGGTTCACTGGCGTTATATGCTGACCGGGCCAATTCCCGCAGGATTGCAGGCGAAATTATGTGCAGTCGACCGCTGTATCGCGCTTGAAGGCAGTAGCGGTGTCACCCGCGGTTTATCTAACGTTGCCGCGGGTGAAAGTCTACGTTTTGTTTTTTACGCCCAGGGAAAAGGACGGTTGTTCCCCGTAGTCAGGGTATTGAGTAATCAGGTTACGGTAAACTACAAATAAAAAGGTCGACACCAGCCGACCTTTTTATCTGCGTTACATCCCGGAGTCTGATTACATCCGTTCGACGGTTTCAATGCCCAGTGTATCCAGACCCTGCTTCAGCGTCTTCGCGGTTAACAGCGCCAGCTGCAGGCGGCTCTGCCGGGTGGCTTCATCGTCAGCGGTTAAAATCGGGCAGTGCTCATAGAAGCCGGAGAACAGACCGGCCAGATCGTAGAGATAGGCGCACATCACGTGCGGCATACCATCGCGCGCCACCTGAGTGATGGTTTCTTCAAACTGCAGCAGGCGGGCTGCCAGCGCCGCTTCGCGATCTTCAGTAATATTCACCTTGCCGGTCAGACCGGATAACTCAATCCCCGCTTTACGGAATACCGACAGCACACGGGTATAGGCATACTGCATATAGGGCGCGGTATTGCCTTCAAACGCGAGCATATTGTCCCAGTCGAAGATGTAATCAGTGGTGCGGCTTTTCGACAGGTCGGCGTATTTTACCGCGCCGATACCGACGCTATTGGCCAGAGCCTTCAGCTCGTCCGCGGGCATATCCGGGTTTTTTCCGGCGACCAGGGTGGTGGCGCGCTCAACCGCTTCATCCAGCAGGTCGGAAAGCTTAATGGTTCCACCGGCGCGGGTTTTAAATGGACGCCCGTCTTTACCCAGCATCATGCCAAACATATGGTGCTCAAGAGGCACAGACTGCGGTACATAACCGGCTTTACGTACGATGGTCCATGCCTGCATCAGATGCTGATGCTGGCGTGAGTCGATAAAGTACAGTACGCGGTCGGCATGCAGGGTTTCATAACGATATTTCGCGCAGGCGATATCGGTGGTGGTGTAGAGGTAGCCGCCATCCTTTTTCTGGATGATCACGCCCATCGGTTCGCCCTCCTTGTTTTTAAACTCATCAAGGAAAACGACCGTCGCGCCTTCGCTCTCTACCGCCAGTCCCTTTGCCTTCAGGTCGGCAACAATGCCCGGCAGCATATCGTTGTACAGGCTCTCGCCCATAACATCTTTACGGGTTAGCGTAACATTCAGACGATCATAAACCAGCTGGTTTTGCGTCATGGTGATATCGACCAGTTTCTTCCACATCGCACGGCAATACTCATCGCCACCCTGCAGCTTTACCACATAGTTACGTGCACGCACGGCAAAGTCTTCGTCTTCATCGTAGGTCTTTTTCGCTTCGCGGTAGAAGGCTTCGAGGTCGGAGAGCGCAATATCACCATGCTGCTCATTCTGCTGCTTCTCCAGATAAGCGATCAGCATACCAAACTGGGTGCCCCAGTCGCCGACGTGGTTGGCGCGGATCACTTTATGGCCGAGAAACTCCAGCGTACGGGCGGCAGCGTCACCGATAATGGTGGAGCGCACATGACCCACATGCATCTCTTTCGCCACATTCGGCGCCGAGTAGTCGATAACCACTGTCTGCGGCTCTACCGGCGTGACGCCCAGGCGCGGTGCGCTGAGCGCGGCATCAACCTGCTGCGACAGCCACTGACGATCGAGGAAAATATTGATAAAGCCAGGACCGGCAATTTCGACTTTGCTGGCAATTCCGTTCAGATCGAGATGTTGCAACACCTGTTCTGCCAGTTGTCGCGGTTGCTGGTTCAGTTTTTTTGCCACGGACATAATGCCGTTAGCCTGATAATCACCAAACTGAACTTTCGCCGACTGACGGACCTGAGGTTCGCAATCTGCGGCGGCGCCTACCGCAATCATCGCCTGACTGACTTTTTCTGAAAGGAGAGCCTGAATATTCACCGAGTTACCTTTATAAGCTTAAAAAGGCCCGTCTGTGGGCAGATCGAGCCGTCGTCATCGCCTCGCCTGACAGCCTGTGCTGCTGCTGTACAATGGCGCTGCGGAAATAGAAGAGGAAAAGTATACTGTATTTGTTATATGGCGTCAGTAGCAGGAGGTAGGGTGGAAACATTGCTGCAGATGTTTCCCCCAGAAAATGCGGAAGTTTAACGCCGACGAAGATGTCGGAGATGACGATGGGGATTGCTCACCGTTTTTTCACTACGCACCTTCCAGTGGCGGGTAATAGCAAAGCCCATCAGCGCGATTAGGATTGCAACAACGATTAACATAAGCATAAAGCTGTTCCTTGTGTGATGGTCAGTCAAATCTATAAGAAACACTGCTGGGCTGCAATTAAGGCAAATGCAATTAGGAATATCCTTATTGGGTAAATAAAATTAAAGTAAAACAGAAGGTTAAGAATGGCTTTATAAATTTTTTTTTGGTGCTGTACCGCCATAAACTGGATGCGAAATCTACAAATTAACCTTATCCATAAGGAAGTTTTACAGCGGGGTAATATTTTGCAGTGTTAACTGGCCCCCGGGCGCCGTTATCACTGAGCGGTAACTATTAATAAAACTACTTAAATCTGAGGGGAAACCGGTGTCGGCGTGGAAATGTGTAGAAAATTTAAATGATCTTGTCAGCGATTTAGCACGCTTTGAACAAGCGCTAAACCAACTGGCGCAGGTTCTGGGGCTGTCGCTGGCTGAACTGGCAGCCGATCATATTGCTGTTCGCTGCCATCAAAACACCACTGCAGCACGATGGAAACAGGGTTTATCACAAGTTGGCGAACTTTTTTCGGAAAAGATGATTAATGGCCGCCCAATCTGCCTGTTCGCTCTCGCGCAGCCGCTGCAGGTCGGGCCATGGCAGATTAGCGTAATTGAACTGCCGTGGCCTGGCCAGACACTTTACCGCCATGAAGGCTGGGAACATGTCGAGATTGTGCTGCGCGGCGATGTCGCGACGCTGGGAGCGCGAGCGCTGGCTTTGCTTTCTGATGAAGGTTTAGCCCGGCGTGATATTTCGATTAAAACCAGTTCGCCGCAGGGCGAGCAGGAGCGCCTGCCTAATCCGACACTGGCGGTAACCGACGGCAAAGTCACTATCAAATTCCATCCGTGGAGTCTGCAGGAGATTGTGGCCAGCGAGCAGGGGGCTTAAAGTGTGCTGACGGCCCGCTCCATACGGCTGAGAGCTTCATGCAGCGTGGCGCGGGTACAGCCGAAATTAAAGCGCACAAACGCATCGTCACCGAAATCGCGGCCGGGAGAGAAGCCGAGCCCGTGCTGTTCAAACCAGATTGCCGGGCTGGCGACCGCCAGCTTTCCGGCATCAATCCAGCCAAGGTAGGTACCTTCCGGCGCCACCATCGATAAGCCTTCGATGGCATTGACGCGCGCCACCAGTTGATTGCGGTTTTCGCGCAGATAGTGCAGTTGTGCATCAAGCCATGGCTGACCATCGCGCCAGGCGGCGGTGGCTGCCACCAGCGCCAGGATATCGACGTCTGGCACAATACCTTTGCGCTGCTGATTAAAGCGCTGGCGCAGTTCCCGATCGGGAATAATCGCCAGCGAGGCGCCCAGCCCGGCAATATTAAAGGTTTTCGAGGGTGAGATTAGCGTGACCGAGCGGCGGGCCGCGTCTTCGCTCAGGCTGGCAAACGGAATATGTTGTACGCCTGGCTCCAGCAATAAGTCACAGTGGATCTCATCGGAACAGACAATCAGCTGGTGGCGTTGTGCAAATGCCAGCTGTGCTTCCAGCTCTTCGCGACGGTAGACGGTGCCGCCAGGATTTTGCGGATTACACAGCATCAGCAATTTTTCGCTGCCGCGCATCTGCGGGGCGGCAGCTTCAAGATCCATTAACCAGCGGCCCTGTTCAAGACGCATTTGCAGATTCAGCTGGCTACGCCCGGCCAGTTTCGCCGCCTGGCGGAACGGTGGGTAGATCGGCGTTGGGGCGATAGTGCCTTCACCGGCGGCGGTAAAGGCACGCACACAGAGATTTAGGCCGCTGACAATGCCGGGCAGAAACACCAGCCACTCCGCTTCAACCTGCCAGTCGTAACGTTCAGCCATACGCTGAATAACAATATTAATCAATTCGTGCGGTGTGTCGCCATAGCCAAATACACCGTGTGCAATGCGTTGTTGCAGCGCGGAAATAATACAGTCCGGCGAACGGAAATCGGTGTCGGCGACCCACAGCGGCAGCACATCGCGATCACCATATTTGTGCCATTTAACACTATCGCTGTGACGTCGGTCTATCCATTGATCAAAATTGAATGCCATGATTATTATTCCCGATAAGATAACCCGCAAAACCAGCCTAACTGAGAATCTGAGAACCAGCCAGCAGTCATTAAACAGGAGGATGTGATGACTAAATTGGAAGTATGCTGCTACGGAGTAGACTGCGCAATCACTGCAGAGCAATCCGGCGCTGACCGCATTGAACTCTGCGCCGCCCCGAAAGAGGGGGGGTTAACGCCGTCTTTTGGCAGCCTGAAAGTCGCACGTGAGCTGGTATCGATCCCTGTACATCCGATTGTGCGTCCTCGTGGCGGCGATTTTTGTTACTCCGCCAGTGAGTTTTCCACTATGAAATCCGATGTGGCGGCAATTCGCGAGCTGGGTTTCCCGGGAGTGGTTGTTGGCATGCTGGATGAAGATGCCCATATTGATTTGAGCAAAATGCGGCAGATTATGGCGTTGTGCGGTGATATGGCGGTCACCTTCCACCGCGCTTTTGACCTGTGCCATAGTCCGAAACGTGCATTACAGGAGTTGACCACCCTCGGCGTCGCGCGCATTCTGACATCAGGCCAGCAACAAAGCGCTGAAAGCGGAATTGCATTACTTAAGGAACTAACCCATAGCAGTGAGGGTCCAATCATTATGGCCGGTGCAGGGGTTCGATTAAGCAATCTGCAAAAGTTTCTCGACGTGGGTATCGCAGAGCTGCACAGCTCGGCCAGCCGTCTGGTTGCTTCCCCAATGCGCTATCGTAAAGCCGGTGTTTCCATGTGTTCTGATGCCGATACCGATGAATTCAGCCGTTACTGTGTCGATGGCGATGTGGTGGAAGCGATGAAAGGGATCATTAATATGAATGCCGTACGTGTAGCCTGATATCACAACCGATTTTGCCGCGCAGCACGCCGTTCGAAAGACGTGATGTTTGCAAGTACCAGGCCCCAACATTTTGTTGGGGCTTTTTTTCTTTATATCAGTTAGTTACGGAATTGATGGGTGCCCAGGGGGATCCCGGTAACGGGTTTATTTCAGGCTTTTTCCGCTGTCGCTGGCTTCAACCCGCAATACTTCTCACAAATCTGAGCCAACTGCACGGATCAATAAGAACATGGGATTCAAAGTCGCCTCCCTAATGTTTCAGCTTCGCTTACCGCCGCTGTGATTTGTCGTGGTATGGAAGCGCCCGAAGTAAAACGGCTTAAGTCACTTAAAGAAGAGAGCGCTCGCCTCCGGAAGCTGCTTGCTGACGGCGGTGACCCTGGTCCAAAATCAATGCAGTGCTAAATAAGAGATCTTCGTCTTTCTGAAGATTTCGGATAAATTCAGCCGGAGTCATGTCATTTAATGATGAATGCGTTCTCTCATGATTATATTCCCTGCGCCAGTTGTCGAGTTTGTCCTGCGCGTCCTCCAGAGAAAGGAACCAGTAAATGTCCAGGCATTCATCCCGCAGGCTGCCGTTAAATGATTCAATAAATGGGTTGTCTGTCGGTTTTCCGGGGCGCGAGAAATCCATTGTCACGCCGTGACCATACGCCCATTTATCCAGACTTTTCGAGATAAACTCACTGCCGTTATCCGTCTGAATGCGTGCCAGCGGCGGTAATCGCCGGTTTATCTCTAAAAGCCAAACAGTTTGTCAAACTTAATCATGCCGAGTAATCCGAAGGCGTAACCATCCTGAGGTACATGCTGGCGGTCATAAGAGTTGAACCTTGAGCTGGTATCCCATGAGAACTGTATGTAAGGGCTAAGGATAATTTCTGGTGTTATCATTAGGTTGGCATCAAGTTGCAGGGCGTTTTGATTGCGGCCGGCAGTATAATTGTAGATACCGTTATTAACAAATGAATCATGAATCTCGCGATTTTGATCACTGGTAAGTCGATGAGTTTTCAGCGAAATACCATAACTGTCGTCAGGTCGGAAAGTAAAAGGAGACCCAATGTTTAACCCAACTATATTGGTATACGATAAGCCGATGGTGCTTGATTGATCAAAGGTATGAGCGAACGATTCCACTAGCGCCACGTTTGGTATATTAAAGAAGGCGTTGACACTTTTGCCCTGATAAATTTCTTTCCTGGCACCAATATAAAAACCAGACGTGCCATCATGTTTTTTGCCTGTTCTGGGATTGGTTTGTTGTTCGGTCGAGTGATACAGCATTAACTCCAGAGAATTACGCGTATCGTTATAGGTGAGATTTGACAACCAGAGCATGGCGCTGGAGTCTTCTTTCCATTCCCAGCCATTTTTAAAAGGGTAGCCCGTAACAATATTCCATCCTCCGACCTGGGCAGACCAGTTTGCATCGAAGTTATATTGGCTACGCCCCCCCCATGATGAGTAAAACAATGAAGGAATTAAGGGGCTGGTGCAGCTATAAAACAGATTGCATACCGGTGTGGCAAAATAAGTTAATGCTGCACTTTTCCCTATTTCAAAGTCCAGCTTTTTATTTAAAGGACTATATTCCAGAGTGAGTTTCTGCAAACGCGTTCGCTTAGGTGCATAAGGCACGGGGTCGCCATGTATCGAGTCGCCAACCATCATGCCGTAGCTAACATTTGTGGTATTGAGCACAATGTACTGCTCGAAATGTAATTTGAAATCTTCCAGCCCGGCCAGTTTCTCCAGGTCAACATTAGCGCCATAAACTAAAGTATACAGATTATAACTCATGCCAGTGATCTGCCCCAGCGTTGGATTTTCCAGGTGAAATGCCGTTGCATATAGCACCGGATCAATCCCGTAATCACGCACGGGTTGCCAGTCAAGTGAATTACTATTTCCACGTGCGGTATGATTAAATAAAAGCATCAATAATAGAAAGGAACATACTGATCGACTACCCAGGTGTTGCAGGATTACAGAGAATGAAAACATAGAGTATCACCCTAATATTTAATTATATATCGGATTTTAACTAAGGTCAGTCATGAATTTTTTGCTTTTATAATGATTTTATTTTTAACGTTCGAGCTTATGTAATTTTTCGTGATTTTGCTTTTTGTGGTTGCTATGATTCTTTAAACATATCTTTTCAAATCGGCTGAATAATAGAATGAACGCACCACATAATGCCATTAGACTGGAAACTATTAATGCAAGTCTCGGCGTTTCCTGACCGGTCAGTGCGGCCAGATTATTGATAATTAACGGTGAAGTAAATCCGGCAACGGAAGTGAATATAGAAAAAACCGCTATCGCCATTGGCATAGATTTTATCGGGACAAGCGTTGAAATTAAGAAAGGCGCACGGGCCATAAACAGACTTAAACTAAACCCGGTAATGAAACTTCCTGTTAATACCATCGGGGGAGATTTGATAAGTGTCGTTAACCCCATGCCACATCCCAGCACCAGAAAAGCCATCATTAATGTTCCCGAAGCGGTTATTTTAGAAATATGACCGAAAAGAAGCCCTGAAATTAAACCGCTGATGAGTAACAATGCCGATGCATGACTGGCCGTGGTGATGTCGCCGATTTTTTCCGTCGTCAGATATAAAGCAATATTATTCGGAAACGCATTATAGGCCAGTAAAAAAATGAACGCACACAAGCCGATAATAAAAACCCTTGAGGGTATTCCCGGAAGTGAAGGGCTGTTTTCCGGGGACATTGGGGCCTCATTATACACCGCACTGTTTAGTGGTAAGCACAAACAGATGATGAACAGCAGCGGCAAAGTGATAAGATACGCCAGATAGTTATACTCCCAGCCATATTCAGCCAGTTTTCCCCCCGTGACGGTGAGTATTACTGCGCCAATACTGACAAAGGCTGTCATTTGACCGAATATCACGCCACGTTCCTCGCCTGAAAAATTTTCCGAGATGATACTGGGGGTGATGGTCATAATCGTACCGACGCCGAACCCCAACACCGTGGCGCAGCCCAGTAAGAAATAAAAACTTGTATGAAAAAAGAAGGGAGTAATTCCACCCAGTGTAATCAACATAATACCGATAATCGCCAATGTCTTTTTAGGTATCCGGGCGGTTATGCGGCCAACCACCAATGCCGCAACAAGGCTCGAAAGGCTGGGTGCAGAAAGTAACATTTGCACCATAGAGGAGCTGAACTGCGAGAAAGTAGCAGATATATTAGCCAGCGAGGGGGCTATTGCCAGCGCGGACATCAATAATCCTGACATGCAAAATATAGCTATTTTGGTTTTAATTTTCTGATTCATAATTCCGACCTCAGTTAAATTCTTCTGCATAAGGGTAGGAAAATTGATATTTCCCTGAACCCGTGGATACAATAACATCCTCAGCATTCTGCCAGGAGTTTTCTATACCGTGCGCCTGTCTGATATTTGCGCCGTTACAATACACATCTACCAGATTGGCTGCCGGGAGAATTATTTTTGCCGTGGTGTTAGCCGGTATTTCAATATTTAGTAATAGCTTTTTTTCTGTCTTCAGCCATGCGGATTCGATAGCGCCGTATACCGAATTATAAGAAGCTTTAACATATTCCAGCGTAGAGTCAGGATGTGGCTGTATAACGATCTCTTTGTAGCCAGGATGCGCAAAGTTAATGCCTGCCATATATCGATATAGCCAGTCGCCTACGCAACCAAAGGCGCAATGGTTATAGGATACATTCGTTCTTTTTCCATCGGGTTTGATGGCGCTCCAGCTTTCCCATAACGTCGTCGCACCATTGTCAATCTGGTATAACCAGGATGGGCATGATCGTTGATACAGCAGTCGGCTGGCAATGTCATATCGACCATTTTCACATAAAACATCCATCAGAAAAGGCACGGAAACAAACCCTGTATCTAACCGGTAGTCATTATCTGCAATCAACTTAATCAGATTGTTAAAAAAGGCGGTTTTTAAATGCAGTGGGATCATATTGAGTTTAAGCGCTAAAACGTGCACTCCCTGATAATTTGCGACGATATGCGCGTCATTATCAAGATAGGTTGCAGCAAAAGATGTTCTTATTTTTTCAGATAACGCCAGATATTTCGTTTCTGTATTACTGTCGCCGAGCACATTGGCCACTTTCGCGACAATATCCGATGAGTAGGCGAAAAAGCAGCTTGCTGTGACTTCCTTCGTAGATAAGGCGCAATCAATCATGCCCTCTTGCTGGTTCTCTTTAGAAAGGAAGCTGGGAATTAGCCAGTCGCCAAAATGAAAACCGGTGTTCCAAAGATATTTCTGTCGTTCTTTTTGTTCTTCACTTAAATCAGCAGGAAGGTTTTCCGGGAGGTTATTCGCAGCTTCCGTTTCAATATAATGCATCCATTTCAGCATCATAGGGTAATTTTCCTGTAACACTCTCTTATCCCCATAGATGGAGTAAAGTGTCCAGGGCAAAATGGTGCATACGTCTCCCCAGCCCGCTGAGGTGTGGCTTCCTTCAAACAATATTTCCCCCATAGTCTGGTAGCCTTTCCAGTAAGGCACCAGCATTGGCACCTGACCATCAGGCCGCTGTTCAATTTGTACATTGCGCAACCATCGGGTAAGGAAAGGATTCATATCCATATTAAAAGCAGCTGTAGGTGCATAGACCCAAATATCACCGCTCCAACCGGCACGTTCTCTTTGTGGGCAATCCATCGGGATAGAAAACATATTCCCGGCCTGGCTCCATAAAATATTATGCTGAAGTTGATTCAGATCTTTATCTGAACATTCAAAGTGGCCGCTAATATTCAAATCACTACCAAGCACAATGGCTGAGACATCTTGTGGTTTCAGTTCTGCGGGATAACCACTGATTTTCGCGTAACGGAAGCCATGAAAGGTAAATCTTGGTTCGTAAATTTCGTTGCCTGTTCCTTTCATTATATAGATGTCTTTTTGCTGTTTGTTTCTTCCCATAATGTTATTGAGGAAATTACCTTCTTCATCCAGAATTTCACTGTGCTCGATGACGACTCTGGTGCCTTTTTCCCCGGACAAGCGAATACGTACCCGGCCTGCAATGTTTTGCCCGAAATCGACAATACGTTCGCCCCTGGGTGAAGTAATGATTTTTTTTGCCTGCATTTCTTTTATGGAACGTACAGGCTCTCCATATTCAGCGACGAGATTATCATAGCCATACAGGTCGTTAGTAATTACCGGCTGCCAGTTTTTATCGTCAAAGCCAGCCCGACTCCAGTCGTTGATTTCCATGCGCGCATCATACATTTCTCCGATAAATATATCCGAATAGAGAAAAGGGCCGGTTGTACTTTTAAAACTTTCGTCTGAATAAATGACCTGCTGTGTGCCATCCTGATATTCAATCTCCATCTGTAGCAACAAACCCAGCTTGTCGCCATAATTCATATTGGTTCCCGGTCCGCCGATGCGCCCGGCATACCATCCATCCGCCAGAATAATACCAATGGCGTTACTTCTCCCTACCTCCAGACAGTCTGTAATATCGTAGGTCTGATACTCAAGATAATTGTCGTAAGCAGTAGCGCCTGGAGAGAACTGAGAATAGCTAACTTTCCTGCCATTAATTTCCACATCATAGATAGCATGCGCTGTTGCATACAACCGCGCCCGCGTAATAGTCTTGTCAACCAGAAATTCTTTGCGGATGAACTGGCAAGGATTGAGGGATGAATAGTCTTTGGTGTCATGCTTATGGACCGACTCGAACATCTCTTCAATATGACTGATAAGATCTGGTTGCGAGGGTCGCTGTACTGGTTCTATCCATTTTGCAGACCAGCAATCTTTGGAAAGAAATGCGAATTCAAAAAAAGCTGGTTCGCTCCAGTCAGATACATGCCCCTGGTTATCCCAGACTTTTATTTTCCAGTAGTAACGCTTTTTTGAGACGAAACTCGTATTATATAACTCCACACAAATCGATTGTGAGGACAGCACTTTTCCTGAGTCATAAAGCCATCTCTCATCTTTCCCTTCAGTAATAAAAACAACTAACTGATAAGCCGTTTGCAGTACGGCATAGAGGGAAGATTCAATTTTCCAGTTTAATCGGGGAGATGAAATATCAAGTCCCAGTGGATTGGTCATATATTCGCATTGTAATGATCCTACCGCCAGAGGCGAGTTCGATTCCATCAGTTCCTCTCTAGTCTTTTATTATTTAATGATAAAATTATTCTCCGCCTATTATTCTGTTTCATAGGGATGAAAACTATGTCGTGGCGAGGTTTTTTTCTGTCCAAAATAATCGGGGGAATGATGTTTTTTTGTGATGCGGGTCAAATTCAATTATCAGGTGTTGATTTTTTTATCAAAAAATTCAGTATGTTAGATTTTTAATCGGCTGGAGTATTTCAGTTCATTATAAGGTCTTATGCTTTTTTATAAACCACGCAGACACAGGTTGCGGGTTACCCAATTAAGTAATCTTGTCGATTTCACTCAGTCATTATTGCATCATGAATAAATAATTGTGAACTTCATCAATGTTTAGTTATGCTAAAAGTGCTTTTCTGACATAATGAAATTAGTAGATTTTATTTTGAATTAAATCATCATTTACACAAATTTATGTATTAAAGGATCTGATTGGATTTTCGAATTGCCAGTAAAATTAATTGGTTTTTTTGTGGCAGAGATGTGACATCGGGGGCTAAAAATGCGTAAGGCTATGCTTCATAAAAAACTTTGTGATTTATCAGAATTAGAGATTTTTCTGGCTGAAAATCCAAAGGAAGCGGAGTTGGAATTTATTAAAAAAAGAGGGCGTTTTACCATTCAAAATAATGAGGTGATGCAGGATGATGCCTTGATTAATATGCGAAGGCATCCCAGATTTTTGCATGTTCCTGAACACAAACATGACTATATAGAAATGATGTATGTCTATCAGGGGAATCTCAAACAGCGGGTGGAGCAATCTATAGTTACTTTAAAAGAAGGAGATATTTTTTTACTTAACAGAAATATCTTTCATGAGGTTTTTCCCGCCGGTCAGGATGATATTTCTCTGAATATCTGTATTAAGCCAAAGTTCTTTTATTATCTGTTCTCGTTTATTGATAAAAATAATGTAATCAGCCAGCTTATTACATCAGCTATGTATGATGGGTATATTGAAGGATCCTATCTGCATTGCTCAGCTGCAGGTAATGTGAAAGTCAAAGAAATCATGCTCGAGATAGTCGATGAGTTTTATATCAACAGCGCAAGTTCTGAAGCGAAATTAAAAATGCTTATTGGTCTTCTGTTTATTGAATTGTTGCAGAATCTCTCTAAATTAAATGCATACACTGTGGCCAGTCAGGATGCCAGACTGGCTACTAATATACTGGATATTATTGACACTCATTTTATGGATGTCAGCCTGCAATCTATTGCCGTTATCACTCAACATCCACAGTGTAAAATAACGCGCGTCCTGAAAGAGCACACCGGCATGACGTTCAAGCAGCTATTACAGGAAAAGAGACTGGAAAAGGCGGCGGAAATGCTCACGAATACTTGCGCAACTATAGAGGAAATTATTAGTGCGGTAGGGTATGATAACGCCTCCTACTTCTACAAAATTTTTAAAAATAAATTTGGCGTTAGTCTCAATTCTTTCAGAAAAAATCACGAAGCCGTTTTCAATTCAGATTACGTCCATCCGGTTTTGGCTCAGTTGCCGCGATCCGGGAGGACGCCATTGAAATGAAATATTATTGTGAGTTTGTTGCGTCTGCTATCAGTATATTTTACTGGGCTATACCTTAGCACTGTTAAGAACATTACTGGCTTTTCTTCTTTATCAATCGAGAATGTCTGTCATACAACGTCGTTGAACAGTATTTGCAGACGCTTTACCCGGACGTGCTCTATTCTCTGCAAAATTTTGGAGCTTTAACCATAACAGGTCGGGTGATTGTATTTTGTCACGCAGGATGGTTGATCGCAGGCTCTGCGCCGCTTTGCGGAAATAGCCGTTGCCTTAGGGTGGCGCCCGCGGCGCTATCTTCCAGGCGACAGCGCAGACGCAACTCCGGCACCAGCCAGCGCGCAAAGTCGCTGAAGCTCGAAGGCGATAACTGTAAATATCACGCACGGTACTGCCATTCACTTGTGAACAGTAGATTTAACGGACTTCCAGGTGGTGCCCGGACTGAAAATTGATCATATTTTAATCTCCGGCCGGAAGTGATAGAGTCCGCGCATGTCAACCCGGATGACAGGAGCTACGGAATGGGGGCCACTTCCACACCGCATGATGCGGTATTCAAACAGTTTCTCACTTCCCCTGACACCGCCAGGGATTTCCTGCAGATCCATCTGCCACCGGCACTGTTGCAGGGCTGCAAACTCGACACCCTGCATCTGGAGCCATGCAGTTTTATTGAGGAGGATTTGCGGGCGTTCTATTCGGATGTGCTGTATTCACTGCAGACCGACAGCGGGGAAGGCTATGTCTACTGCCTGATTGAGCATCAGAGTTCACCCGACAAAAATATGACCTTCCGGCTGATGCGTTACGCTATCGCGGCGATGCAGCGTCATCTTGATGCCGGGCATGAGCGTCTGCCGCTGGTGATCCCGGTGCTGTTTTATCACGGTGCGACAAGCCCCTATCCGTACTCCATGAACTGGCTGCAGGCTTTCGACGATCCTGAACGGGCGGCCCGCGTTTACGGCAGTGATTTCCCGCTGGTGGATATCACGGTGATCCCCGACCGGGAGATCCTGACACACCGGGGCATGGCGCTGCTGGAATACCTGCAGAAACACTGCCGCCAGCGCGATCTGATGCTGATGCTGCAGCCGCTGGCAACGCTGATAAACAGTGGTTACACTACAACAGAACAGCTGATTGCGGCGGTAAACTATATGCTGCAGGTGGGTGAAACGGCTGATCCGCAATCATTTATGCGTGCCCTGGCAGAGCGCACGGGCCAACATGAGGAACTGATGATGACGGCTGCAGAAAAGCTTGAGCAGAAAGGTCTGGAGAAAGGTCTCGAGAAAGGTCGCAAGGAAGGCATTAAGGAAGGCATTATGGAAGTTGCCCGTAAAA
The DNA here is from genome assembly GCF_047308185.1 of Pantoea sp. B65. Classification (NCBI taxonomy): domain Bacteria; kingdom Pseudomonadati; phylum Pseudomonadota; class Gammaproteobacteria; order Enterobacterales; family Erwiniaceae; genus Pantoea; species Pantoea sp. B65. Next base: position 2,905 of record NZ_JAHXPU010000041.1, on the reverse strand, counting down.
TGCTGTCAGAAGGTCTGGATAGCCGTAATATCATGAAAATGACAGGGCTGACGGAAGATGAACTGAGACAGATTCGCCGGTAACCGGTGATACTTATTGATTCTCGCAAAGGGCATTGCCCATTTTTTGCAGCAAGACAACCCGGAGCCGGAACGGGTTTTTTTTGATAAACAGCCAGAAATAATATGATTAAAATCATCGCCCCTGATGCGCAGATGAAGCAATAAAGGTATTACGGTGCGGTAATTTTATGCCCGAAAAAAGGTGCCCTGGTGATTTACCGGGCACCTTTTGTATTGAAGAAAACTCAGTCACCTTTGTGCAAATCTTCCTGACGGGCATTTTTCAATTTTCTGTGTGTATACAAACCGCCATAAATAAAACCTAACAGGAACGCAGCGGGGAAAACTAATAAGATAATGGCTACCGGGCTCATTTTTGAGTTTTAAGACTCCCTCTAATTGACGTGGTGATTATCCATTTTTACCCGGAATCACTCAAGAGCTGAAGAACTGAACTGACCCTGATAATGGCTTACTCCAGGCATCAGTCAAACCCTGCCTCACGATAACGCCCTCGTCTGGAGGCGCCGGTGGTGGGTGCGCTGCGCCACCATCATTCTGCACAGAGATTTTTATGCCCGCCACACCATAAAAAAACCGGCGCATGGCCGGTTAAGTGTTCAAGTCATTCAGGTAAAGTGCCTTCAGATTTACCACTGGTATTGAGTTTGGCAGAGGAGCAACCCATCATTTGCCATTCAATTAAATTATCGGCAGTGCGACGCAAAGCTTTATAAAAAAACAGCACTGCTGGCAGTTTTTGCTCCACTGAGCGGATCTGCATAATATTTAACCGCCGGAAAAGTGACAAAAGGTCAAAAAAAACAATTGCCCGCACAGTATGGGCGTGTAACCAGGCGCATTTACATTTATCTTAATTGTCAGGGTATTTCAGGCGCGCGGGGAGCAGGATGAACAGAACGACTGCGGGGTGTCTTACAGTGCTGATATGCTGCGGCTTGCTGAGTGTGACCGCCAGCGCCGGTGAGACGTGTCCGGCATACAGTAAAGCGGTAAACGACAGTAACGCGATTATTATGCTGGGCGGCACCGCGAGAGGGCCGATTAAGCAAGTGGTGGTTGGCGAGTTCGGCAAAGATGTCGATCTGCAAAAGCGTCTGCTGGGCCAGTTTGACCGCTGCGGAAATCTGATGATTGCAGACAGCAGCTATGACAAAAATGAAGGCAATGTGCTGCTGAAAATGGAGCAGCATGTGGTGCGTATTCCCAATGGCTGGCAGGCTGAGTATGCGGTTTCCGTCCAGGTGAAGCAGCAGGATAAAATGGTTGAGGTGAATAACAAGCAGGGCACGATCAACTATCAGCTGGGCAAAAATGGCAATATCACCAGCTCGACCGATGTATTTACCATTATGGGAGTTAAGGGCTTTACCGAGACGACCTACAGCCATGATAAGCATTTGCGTCTGCTGAAAAGTGTGGCGCGCGGCAGCGATAATTTGAGTAATGGCGAGTATCGCTACCAGTGGAACGACAAAGGCAATTTGCTCAGCACCACCTCAGAGCGAAGCAAAGAGACCTATAAATACGATAAGCAGAATCGCGAGCTCGGTCTGCATAGTGTCGCCAGTACGGCGGTCAGTACCATCACCACCATTGATGAGTGTCAGTCCTGGGATGATATCGGTAACTGTACGCTGAGCTACGCCCGTGAAACGGAAGTGTCCGACCGGACCACCACCAAACGCAATCTCAGCACGGCCTATCGCTTCGAGTATTGGGAAGCAGAAACCAGGTAAATGTGCAGGTCAAATGATAATTTTTATTAACCGGAGGCGTGGGCTATGACAGCATCGCTGTTGTCGTTTTTTATTGCCATTACCATCCTGACACTTACCCCGGGTTTCGATACCGCGCTGGTGCTGCGTACCTCTGCCGCCAGCGGCTGGAAAAAAGCGCTGGTGACCGCCCTGGGGATTAATGTCGGCTGTCTGTTGTGGGGCGTGGCGGTAGGTTTTGGCCTGGGGGCGCTGCTGCTGGCGTCGGAAATGGCGTATAACCTGCTGAAGCTGCTGGGGGCCGCTTATTTGTTATGGCTGGGTATCGGATTGCTGCTGAAACCCCGCAGCGAGTTTATCGCTGACCCCGGCGGTAGCAGCAAAAGTCGCGGCTATGCCAGCTTCTTTAGCAAAGGGGTGATGGGCAATCTGCTGAATCCAAAAGTCGGCGTGTTCTATGTCTCATTTTTGCCGCAGTTTATCCCGGCCGGCGCTTCAGTGGCGTTATGGAGTTGCGGCATGGCAATGGCGCATGTGGCGATCGGTATCATGTGGAATTGTGTGCTGATTGCATCAACCCACTATTTTGCCGCAAAGCTGCGTAAACCGGCCGTAATGAAGTTTATGGACCGGCTGACCGGCTGTGTGTTTATCGGATTTGCCGCCAGACTGGCGCTGGCGAAGCGCTGAAGCAAAACGTTGATAGCTCCCGCCCTGATGGTGTAAGTCTCTGACAAGGGCGGCATAAATGTACAACCGCCACATGGGTTACAGATCTGACCGGCCACATGGGTAACACATTTAGGTCGGGTCGATCCGGATGATACTCTGCTCAACTCTGTCGTAGTAAGCAAGTATCATCCGGTCGAACAGGATCGCGTCCAGTCCGTCATCCACCTCCAGAACCCTTACGTACTCCCCCTGTAGCGCTTCGCTCAGGAACAGCCCTCCACCGATTTTTATCGCCCCCTTCGGTGACACCAGACAGAGCGCTGAGCTTTCCGGATACTCCACATCCGGCACTTTTCCGTCCCAGATTCGTAATGAAGGGACCCATACCGATGAGGGCGGTTGCCCGCCATGCGCCTCATGTGGCCTCTCATG